>JBKDZK010000355.1:0-1502 GCA_047971205.1 Draconibacterium sp. | reverse complement strand
ATTCCAAAGAAATAGATATCATAACTCGTGTAAAGCGGCGAATTGTCCCCGATCGATTTAAAACTCATCCAATAGTGAGGGTGCGCCAATCTGGAATTTGAATGATCCAGGTATTCGATTTTAGCTAATCTTAGCGCTTCGTCTTTCGTTTTTCCTTTTTTCAGGTTTTTGTAAAAGGCTGTCATTATTTCTGTTCCGGCCTGGTCTTCAACTTCCCACAGCGAAACCACAATCGAAGGGCAGCCGGCATATAAAAAGCCTCTGGAGAGACTCATTAATCCTTCTCCTTTTTGCATTTTACCCACGCCCGTGTTACACGCGCTTAGGACTGTTAGTCTGGCATTTCTTAAATTCAGGTTGTAGATATCTGCGGTATTAAGCCAGCCGTCTTTGTCGAGCGGTTCATTGGGCGTTTCCGGCATGGGCGAGAAAGCAAGTCTCGAGAACGCTGGAAGGGAATCGTTGATATACGCGTGCATGGCCAAATGCAATATGTCGTATTTCTGGCTAAATTTGCGGAAATTTTCTTCTGTTGCTTCAGGCCCTCTGTAAACGTCTGTCTTTACAGTCTTTGCAATAGCGTCTACTTCCTTTTGCACACCCGGAAGTGGCATTAGTGTATAGCTGGCATTTGATAGTTCAAACTTTTCGGAAGCATATAATGGAGCAAATGCCAGTGTGTGATTTTTTAACTGGCGCTTGGAGTGGCTGTTCTTAAAATAAATATTGGCTGAATTGGCATAATTTATATTGAAATCACGGATCAAATAATCCAGTTTTGAGAAATCGATCGCCTGGCTGGTATCCGGGAGCGATTTTAGCAGGCCGTCAAACGCAATGTAATTCAGTTTTCCGTCAGGAATAATAATTAAGTTCATATTCTTTAGCGCATATTGAAAAGGCTGCAACAACAATGTGTACATATCGTTGGCGGCTTGACAATATTGCTTTGAATCCTCGTTGTGGGTAAAAAGAAAATTGGGAGTAGTCATAAAATGAAACATGTACTCGAGCGACCGCTGCATTTCGGAAGATATCTTTTGTGAAGTAAAGAACTTGTGGTCTTTTGTAATCAGAAAAGTAAACAGCTCCGACGTAGTATCTGTTTGGTTGATTGCATATTCGATTATTGCTTCATTCTTTTTTAGTTTGTTTTGGACATCGGTTACACTTAGCATGGAAACAGAGTATTTCAGATTATAATAATCCGGATATTCTTCTTCTAATAGGTGATTCAGTTCGTCGCGGCTTTTCGAGGCCTCAAAAATTTTGTTGTTGTACTCTGCAATTAACTTTGAATCGGCACTGTCTTTACTCTGCTCCTCGAATAATTTTTCGTTAAAGGTTGATATGGTGCTATTTAGCTTGCTTTCGAGTTCCAGTAGAGTATCAGGAATCAGGCTGTTTTCCTGGGCCAGGTCATCCGATATTTTGTCAAAAACAGCGCTGCTTTTCATTTGTTCTGCATTCTGGAATGCAAGATCCAGGTATTGCTCATCCTG
>JBKDZK010000354.1:0-3229 GCA_047971205.1 Draconibacterium sp. | reverse complement strand
GATAAACATCTGCGGTGGCATCATTTATAGTGTCAAGCATGTTTTGTGGAAGTCGGTTTTGTTGCAGGTTTTCTGCCGTTTTCTGATGAGCCTGAGTTTTCAGATTGTTGAAATCAGTTATAAACTCAGCAAAATTCTTCGTTCCAAAATACTCATACTTTAGAGGAAGATAGTTCATGCTATTTTTCAGGTTTAACGAGAATAAAACAACAACTAGGATTACCAATGGCACGTTAATGAGAAGCTTTTTTTGCTCAAATAACAAGAACACTGCCAGCGAAATAATGAGATAGTTTAAGAGTCCTCTTACATGATAAAAATCTTCGCGTGCCATTCCGTGTTTCCAGGCAGCAAAAAGGCTGAGTCCGATAATTAAAAAGAAAAATACGGATTTAGAAGAACGGTTGACTACTGCTAAGACTGCCAGTGCGATCATGGCAAAAGCAAGCAGCCACCAGTTGTTATATGGATAAACAGCAGCCGCAGCAGAATTATCCTGTGCCAAGTTGAGCATTCCAAAAACATAGTGGAAGAACCCACTTATACTTCCATACATGAACAACCAAAATAGAAGTATAAAGCCTAACATGGCAAAAGCATCGAAAATGAATTCACGAAGATTTTTTTTAGTAATCAAGGAGTAAATCACAACCGAAACAAACATAGTTCCCGTGAGAATTGCTACATAAGCTTTCACATAAAAAGCCAGAGCAGTAATGAAGAATGCTGTAAGCTTAATGTACTTTACATTATAATGAAAGTGGTTGCAATAAAGCATTATCACGTTTGCCAGGAGCAATTGATTAAAGCCTGATATAATAGAAACTACATAAGTGAAAATCAATATTATTGGCCATTTAATCCAATGTTCTGATTTATATAATAATCCATAAGTATTCAGGGCCAGCAACGCTTTCAAAAGTGCAGTAACCAATGTTGCGAGTAAAATATTTTCGCTTAGCGGATACATAAAAAAAGCCAGCGGTCCATGTGGAAAGAGAATGTGTTGACCAGCGCTTAATCCGTTTTCGAAAAGGGCATTAAATACCCACATTAAAGGTGGGTCAATACCCACAGAAAATGACCAGTCGTTTTCAGGGAAAGTTCCAATAACCACCAGAATGGCAATAATTAATAAGAGTGCAAGTTCTTTTATTTGAATTCTTGGTTTAAGGAAGCTTTGATTCATTATTTATGGAATATTGAAATTGCTGCACAAGGTATCAATTTTGTTCAGCAACAACAATTAAGCGATAATCTATAAAAATATCGCCGCGGCATGAGCCCTTTTGTTCGGGTTGTTTGATTTTTGTTTAATACGATTTGACAACAAAATATCGCATTCTTTCACTTCGTGTAATTCGGCATTAACCATTGCAAACTTCAAAATCCCATACGGCATTTTAAAGTACATTGACATAATCGAACAGAGGGAAAATTAATGGCTTTCCGCAGATTCCCTGGATACCTTTTCCCGGATTGATTCTGCAACAAAATTATTCAGCGACATTTTTTCCTCCATAGCCAGCAATGCTGCTTTTTGATGAAGCGTTGTCGGTATTCGTACATTAAAACTGCCCTTGAACGGTTTTTCCGGGGCAATGCCGGCTTTTTTGCACGTCGATAAATAATCTTCGATTGCTTCTATAAAATCATTTTCCAGATCATTCCCGGTTTTTCCTTCATAGGAGATTAAACCTTTGATGCCTAAAACTTTTCCGTACAACAAATCATCTTCTTTGTCGTATTCTATACTTCCTGTGTAACCTTTGTAATTTAAATGTTTCATAGCACTAATACCTCCTTTACCTGTTTTAACTGATAGCGCTTCATTATCCCGGTGGGGTGCGGTTTGTGCATCATCAATGGCACGCCTTCACTGTACATAAACTTCACCCTTGAACCCGATGTCTTTCCTTTTTTTACTTCTTTGTAGCCAAAGTATCCAAGTAGTTTCACCATCTCGTCATAATGAAAATCGGATGGTACAGACAAAAAACGGGCTATCAACTTTTCTTTCTTGGACATGACACAAAAGTAACTGTATTCAGTGACAAAAACAATGTTTCCATAAATCCGCTGATGTAATAGTTCGTTTATCACGCTACAATCATTCGGGAGCATTGTAAACAAACATTTAAATGATTTTGATTTGTCGGCCGGAAGAATCTGAAAAGACCCGATTCGGGTTAAATTTACAGAAACCAATTATTCCGGGATGGAGAGATCAGAACAGGAAAAGATATTTCAATTACTTGCTGCGGCCGGCGATGCGATTGTGGAGGTGTACAACAGCAAGAATTTTGCTGCTCAAACCAAGGCAGACCATACGCCTGTTACCCGTGCCGACAAAGCTTCGAGCCGGATATTAAACCAGGGCCTGAAAGAACTCTTTCCTGAAATTCCGATCATGGACGAAGAGAACCCCATTCCTGCCTACGATGTCCGGAAAAACTGGGAACAGTATTTTTTAATTGATCCCCTCGACGGAACCAAGGAGTTTATAAAGCGAAACGGTGAGTTTTGCATCAATCTGGCGCTCATAAAAGGAACTTCGCCCGAGGCCGGATGGATTTACCAGCCCCTGATAAAAACCGGCTGGTATTGCCAACGGGGAGAAGGGGTGCTGGAGTTCAACGCAAAGGGAGAAACAATTCAGCTTAAGCAGCCGCTGATCGACCGCGATGTGATTTGCATTGCAGCCAGCCGTTCGTTTTTTAAACCGCGCGAGGCGGAACTGATCGAAAAAATGCAGCGGAATTTTCAGGTGGAGATACTGCATTGCGGAAGCTCCAGAAAGCAGGTGCAGATGGTAAAAGGCAATGCCGATATGTACCTGAAAGCCGGCCCCTGCTCGGAATGGGATACCGCCCCGGGGCAACTGATGGTAGAAGAATTTGGCGGTGCAGTTTTGCGGCACGACAGTTTTGAAACCCTGCAATACAACCGAAAGGATTTGATCAACCCTCACTTTGTGATGCTGAATGCACGTTTGAATAATCCAGCATTTATCTGCTTTCTGAAGGAAATCATCCGGGAGTAAGCAGGTATTTTCTTTGCTTTCCGCTTGCTCTTTCGTGCAAAGTATAATACCTTGAAGGTGATTCAGAATAAAGAAAATTCTTGAAGTTGACTATCCCCGTGGCAGAGCCAAGGAGTATTACGCCAACTTCATTTCAGCTAAATCGCTGAAAATCGAATTTTCTTTATTTCACCCCTCTGTCAGCCA
>JBKDZK010000353.1:0-3917 GCA_047971205.1 Draconibacterium sp. | reverse complement strand
GTTTAAAACGGCCACCCGTTTGTCGGGGGCAAATCGGGCAGAAACATCTGAAGTTAACGTATCAAATTCCTGTTCGTTGGTTGTGGTACTGCATGCCCACACACTGAACACGAGTGCTGCTATCCAAACTGATTTTATAAACCTTCTCATAATAAATGTAAATCAACTAATTACAAAAGTAATGCAAGGGAAGGATTCAATCAATCCTTCCCTTATGTTCTTAAAATTAATCTTCGGTATCCCACCATACCGGCACTGACCAAATGTCGGTGTCAAATGCTTTCGGGTTAGAGGCGGCAAGGTTATCCGAGTTGTAGTTTACCTCGTGAGAACATTGTGCCATTCTCCTGAACCAGTAGTTTACGTCGGTTTTACTTCCTCCCGGAATTTTTGTAGCTGCTACAGAGCCAAATTCTTTCGGACGGTCGTATCCCGGGTAAACCACGCCAAAACTGCCAATGTTACCAGCCGAAAAGTTGAAACGGCGCATGTCGTTCCAGTTCTGCTGTGTGAATGACATGGCAATAAATTTCTGTTGCATAATTTTAGCCATGGTTAATTCACTGGCTGTTTGAGCAACTGCTGCACTGGTCATAAAAGCATCGATAGCCGCTTCATCCATTGGCTGTTTGCCCGGATTTTCAGAGCCGGCGTATTCTTTCAGTTTATCATTCATGTATTCCATGTGAGCGCGAATTCCTGCCTGGTAAGCCGTCAGGGCTTCGCCAGCTTTTCCTTGTCTGAACAACACCTCCGCTTTAATAAAACACATCTCGTGGAAGGTAATAATGTCCGTAGGTGATTCAGGTCTTGAATAGAATGTTCCGGTTGAAAGTACGGTGCCGTCGCTGGCTTTGTAGGTGCTTTCTTCGGATGTCGCGCCGGTCATGGCACACAAGGCTTTGATGTTTACGTAAACAGTATCACCTTGACGGTCGGCAGCTGTAGAACTTACGCTGTACGCTTTCTTTTCAGTATCGTAGTTTACGAACGAAGGGCCGTTTTGCAAACGGATGTTGCTGTTGATCACATCAACCCCTTTGGTACGGATGAATTGAGAAGTATAAGTTACGTCTCCTGATTGTTCGTCTTTTTGCGCAATCCAGTGTTGAGCCGAAGGAAGCATTTTGTCAGTACGCGGGTCTTCAACACCTGAACCACCGGTAAAGGTATTTTCCAGCAGGTCAACGTACCATTGAGTAAAACGTGCCCAATCTGACCAGGCGCCTGAGTCGAAAATAAAGGCTGTTTTTAAAGGGTCTCCGAAGAGAACATCGCCTGTTAAATCTGCCGGATCATTCACATGGTCGATAACTGTGCCTTCTCCATTGCTTTGCGGGCCTTTGGCTATGGCGTCTAAAATGGCAGCCGGATCATAATTTGCCTTTTTCGAAATGTTATTCAGCCAACGGGCTTTTAAACCGTAAATCAGTTTGATCCACTTCTGAACATCGCCATCGTTCCAGTTGTCGCCAGCTGAAAGAGGAGAAGCAGTTGCAGGTTGTGTCATCTGGAAATATTCCAAAGCTTTGTCCAATTCAGCAAAACAACCTTCGTAAATGGTTTTTCCGTCGTCGTATACCGGTGTGAGACTCGAACCCAAAGCATCGGTGTAAGGCATTTCACCGTACCAGTCAACCATTAACATAAAGCCCATTGCTTTTAAAGTGTGGGCAGCTCCCAGATAATGCCAGGCTTCTTCTTCTTCGGCTTTTGCCATAATATCGTTCAGGTTGGCTGCCGACCCTACAAACCATTGCTGGTAAGGGGTGGTAGAAGCAGAAATAACCGGATTCCATGCAGGTAAAGTACCATTGGTTCCTGTAAATGTTCTGGAAGTAATGGTTCCTGTGATCAGGGACGCGCGAACACTGGCAGCACCGTAACTATAACCGTAATGGTGTTGTATCCAGGGAAGTCGCGAGGAGGCAGATGCCACAACGTTTGTCGGGTAATCCGGATTTACGTTCACATCCAGATAATCTTTGCAGGAACCGATACCGATTAAGAGGGTTCCGAGTAAAGCTATATATAAGAATTTTTTCATGATAGCATTCATTTTAAATGATTACAATGTTATGTTCACGCCAAAGGAAAACCCTGCTGTTGAGGGAACTCCGCAATAATCAAATCCAACAGAACTTGATCCCACTACGCCTGATCCTGCTACGCTGGTTTCAGGATCCATTCCTTTGTAGTTGGTGAATAAGAGCAGATTAGTACCGGTTAACGTAAGCGACATTCGTTTGATGAGTTGTTGCTTGTTTAGGAACGAATCTGGTACGTTGTACGATAATGTAACAGTCCGCAAACGAAGCCAGTTGGTTTTAGTCAGGTAATTACTTGTTTCGAGCGGATAATAGTTTTGCCAGTATTTGCGAATGATGTCGGCACCGTAACTGTTTTGAGTTGCACCCGATGAGGTGGTGATGGTGTACATCTGATTAGCATTGTAAGTAAACTCTTTTGCTTCGTATTCTTTTGTCTCGGGGTTTTTGGCAACTCCGCTCAGTGTCAGTGTTTCGCGGTCGAGCGAACGTTGGCTCATACCTGCATTGGTCATGTAATAGTCGGTACCGTTGAAAATATCTCCACCAACACGCAGATCGAACAAGAACGAGAAGTTCCAGTTTTTCCAGGTGATGTTGTTATTGATACCGCCGGTGAACTTGGGCTCACGGTTTCCAACATAATGAGTTGTTGAGTTATCGCTTAAAGGCATACCTGTATCCCAGTCGAGGATTACGTTGCCATTTTCGTCGCGTGACCATTCTGAACCTGATATCCCCATGAACTTACCGCCGTTAAACGATGCAGCTTTGGCGTTTCCAACCTGTACATCTGTTACATACAGTACGTCCTGGCCGGTAAGAAGGTTGTCAACCGAACCACGGTTGCCTGCCAGGTTCAACGAAACATCCCATCTTAAATCCTTTTTCTGAACGGGTGTTCCGGTAATCGAAAGCTCCATCCCTTTGTTCAGCACGTTTCCTACGTTGGTTGAAAGAAGAATATAACCGGTAGTCTGGCTCAAACGCGGTGTTACAATCTGGTCGTAACTGTCGTTGGTATAGTAGCTGTAGTCAGCTGTCAGTCTTCCCTTGAAGAAATGAAGTTCTAAACCTACCTCGGTAGATGTGGTACGTTCCGGTTTCAGGTAAGGGTTACCACGTGTCCAGCTGTTGGCAACACCAACACCTGCCAAAAACTCACGAGGTGCCCACAACGATGTAGAAGTGGCATAAGGATCGGTGTCTTTACCAACTTTTGCCCACGATGCCCTGACTTTACCAAACGATAGTATATCATTTTTGCGTAACAATTCGGTAAATACAAAACTACCGCTTACCGACGAGTAGAAATACGAATTATTTTCTTCGGGCAAAGTAGAAGTCCAGTCGTTACGTCCGGTGAACGTTAAATAAGCGATGCTTTTGTACGAAGTACGTAGTTCGCCATAAGCGCCAATTAATCTTTTGGTGGAGTGTCCCGACTGGAACGATTTGTTTCCTTCGTTAATGTTTTCGAAGCTGTAAATACCGTCACTCACAAAATCGTAGCCTCTTCTGCGCTGGGTGGTAACTTTTGTTTCTTCGGTTGATTGCCCCAACATTAAATTGAAATCGAAATCATCCACTTTTTTGTTGAAGTTCAGCATCAGGTTCGAAGAAAGATATTTGTATACAACATCGCTTTCCGACATGAATCCATTCTGATACGTTTCCTTAATGGCCCCGCCCGGTGCAATAAATGTATGGTCATTTTTAGTGTAGGTATCATAGCCTAAACGATAGTTGATGTTAAACCAGTCGGTGGCATCGAGAACAGTGTAGACGGTTCCGGTAAAACGGTCGGTCTCGTCACTTAAGCTATTCTTGTTGATGATCCAGTATGGGTTTTCCACATCGTCTGATAAG
>JBKDZK010000352.1:0-2053 GCA_047971205.1 Draconibacterium sp. | reverse complement strand
TGTCCAATTAAAAGAAGACTGAGAATCCCGAAAATGAATTTGATTGGTTCCATACTATTAAAGTTGTTTGTTTTCACTAAAGTTAGATATTCTCTTCGTTCTAATTTCTTACAAATAAATGTTCTTTTGCGATTGGTTGCCATTTCTCTTTGCCCGGTTTTTTCCAGCCCCAATCCAGTTTTTGCCCTTCGTAGTCTTCGAAATAGCGCAGCCGGAACCGATGCAATCCCTTCCTCAACGGAATTCTTCCGGTTGCACGTATTGCTGCGTGCGACCCATCATTGTAAACTACTGTTGTCTCTCCAATTGTTAAGGTGCTGCCGTCGTCGGTCTCGGTATAAAACTCATAAACACCATCTTCGGGAATGGCAATGAATCCGTTGAATTCCAGTCCAAAATCGTCTTCTCTTTCAGTAATCTTTATGTTTACGTTGCTCAGGGTGCCCTTTTTTACTACCGGAGACGAAGCCAATTCATCGACCGAGGAAAATTCGCCTTCGTAGTATTTAAAACTTACTCCCCGATTAGTGGCCGATTGGCGGTCTGCCTTTCTGAATACAGCTTTAACGGCCTGTACCGAAAAGATCGGGCTTGGTTTATATCCTGCTTTAAATGCTCTTGCCGTAAGCTTCATGTCCCGGTCGATCGTAAAGGGTTTTTCGTACCTGGCCGAATTCTCATCAGGTGCAGAACCGTCCAGCGTATATCTTATTACCGCTCCTTCCGTACGGCAGCCCAATTCACAGTCAATTTTGTCGATAAAATACTGCAAATCATTTTTTACATAAGGGACAGATACCTGTTGCCCGGCCGACATGGAGTAAGGATGCTCTTCGGCCTTAACTCCCCAATGTTTATAGGGGTGGATATCCAACTCAATCTCAAGGGTGCCTCCTTGCATCAGGGTTTCGTGCGCAATAAAAGTTTTTTCAACAGGTTTGCCATTGAAGGTTTCCGATTTGATATAGATATTCTCTGCCGGGTCATTTGCTTTTATCTGAAGTACCTTCCCATTATGCAACTGGATACTTGCTTTTGAGAATAACGGAGAGCTTAGCACATATTCGCCGGAACCGGGAGTTACCGGATACAGCCCCAGACTGCTCATCAAGTACCAGGCAGACATTTGCCCGCAGTCTTCGTTTCCGACGATACCATCGGGCCTGGCACTGTACATCTCTTGCAAAATTTGGCGTACCCTCTGTTGTGTTTTCCATGGTTGCCCAATGTAACTATACAAATAGGCCATGTGGTGGCTTGGTTCGTTCCCATGGGCATACTGGCCGATTAAGCCTGTAATGTCAGGGATATCGGTCAGTACTTCTCCTGATTCGGAGAATAAGTCGTCGAGAGCTTTGGAAAATAGCTCGTTGCCTCCCAGTAGCTGGACCAGTCCGTTTATGTCATGCGGAACGGCAAAGCGGTACTGCCAGGCATTGGCTTCGGTATAAGCTCTTCCGGCTTCAAAAGGGTCAAATGGGTTTTCCCAATTGCCATCTTCCCTTTTTCCCCGGAAGAAACCAGTGTTCCCATCAAATACATTCATATACGATTGGGCCCTTCTCGTGTACTCCCGGTAATCTGCCTCGTGTTCCAGTGCTTTTGCCATTTGTGCGATACACCAGTCGTCGTAAGCGTATTCCAATAGGCAGGAAACCGATTCTTTTTTGATGTTGGTGGGGATGAACCCGTTTTGGACATAATATTCCCCCCCTTTTCGGGAAGTATTTGAGGAAACTTTCATCGCCTCAAAAGCTTTTTCAGCATCGAAGCCACGAATCTCTTTCAAATAAGCATCAGCGATAACCGATACCGAATGATAGCCAATCATGGTGCCGGTTTCTCCCGAAGCCAATGGCCAAATTGGCAATTCGCCAGTTGCCTCGTACATTGCCAGCATCGAACGGACAATGTTTTCGGTAAGCTCTTTGTCGATTAAAGTCATCAGAGGATGCCAGGACCTGAAAGTATCCCAAAGCGACAATGTTGAATACATTTTTTGTCCTTGCGGTAAGGTATTAATTGCCCCATCATGGGCACGGTATTGCCCGTT
>JBKDZK010000351.1:0-17502 GCA_047971205.1 Draconibacterium sp. | reverse complement strand
TACATCTCCCATCTTGTAAGTTTCATTTGCTGTAGAACTGTTTACACTGGTAACACTTGCCGGAAGATCATCGTTGTTTATAGTAATGCTTGCATCATCCGAAATATCAACTGCCAGTGTTGTGGCTGTCAGGTTCGATTGACTGACAGTAAGTGTTTCATCCAGCTCTACCTTACTGTCGCTTGTCGGAGTTACCGTAAATGTCTGCGTTTCTCCTGAATTGCCTGCAAATGTAAGTGTTTGCCCCGAAACAGCCGTGTAGTCATTATCAGCTGTTGTTGCAGTTCCATCGGAAGTACTTACATCTACCTGAAATCCTCCCTGTACGGCGTTATCCAGCGTGGCGGTAACAGTGATTGCGACGTTGTCTTCATAGCCGACTACATCGGCTATGGTTACCGCAGCTGCATCATCGTTGTTAAAAGTTACTGTTGCATTGTCGGTAATCACTACTCCAAGAGTGGTTGCCGCCAGGTTCGACATACTGACTGTAACCGTTTCGTTTGCTTCCAGTTTGGTGTCGGTGTTTGGTGTAACAGTGAAAGTTTGCATTTCTCCAGTTGTTCCTGCAAAAGTCAATGTATGTCCCGAAACTGCGGTGTAATCATTATCGGCCGTTGTTGCGGTTCCGTCGGTAGTGTTTACATCTACCTGAAATCCTCCCTGTACGGCGTTATCCAGCGTGGCGGTAACAGTGATTGCGCCGTTGTCTTCATTGCCGTCTACATCGGCTATGGTTATTACGGATGCATCATCGTTGTTTACGGTTCCGGTCCCGGTAGCCTCGGTAATAACCACATCGGTTCCTGTGGCATTAGAGAGAGTTAAAGTCAAGGTTTCATCGGCTTCCAGCATATTATCGCCGTTAACGGTTATATCAACCGTTTTACTTGTTTCACCGGTTGCAAAAGACAAAGTTCCTGATGCTGAAGTATAATCAGTTCCAGCTGTCGCGGTTCCGTCAGAAGTTGCGTAATCAACCGTGGCACCTCCTGCCGGTGCGGCCAGAGAAAGAGAAACCGTAAAGGTCAGTGTTGCGGTTCCGCTATTACCTTCTAATATCGAAGGATCATCTATCGAAATGCCTGGGCGGGAGGTTAAATTTGGTGTTCCTGTTCCTGTTCCAAGTACCCAGCTTACAACATTAATCGGCGAAGGGTCATCATCATTAAAACCATAGGAAAAGAAAAGTGCAGATGCATCATCGGTATCATTGTCAATTTCCCAATAACGATTATCATCCGTCCAGATATCATTGTAAATGTAATAGCCCGATGTGTTCATCCAATACGGATATTCAAACATGATTCCCTGGTAAGTATAAGTTCCGTTAGCATCAGCGGGAGTTAAAATATCTGAAACGAGAATATCTGTCGGAACCATCCCGTTTCCACTGATTTTAAAATTATACGGATTTTCATCTGCATCATTATTGCTGATTGAGATCTCGGCTTCGCGTATACCTGCTGCCGAAGGATCAAAGGTAATTTCAAAGGAAGTAGATCCGAATGCAGCAACCGTTGCAGAGGGAGGACTCGTAAGTGAAAAATCACCGGCATTTGTTCCGGTAATGTTTACTGAAGAAATATCTAACTGAGCACCGCCGGTATTTTCAATGGTAAAAATACGGGTTCTGTTACCTGAAGAAACTTCAACCGAATTAAAATTGGTATGGTCGGTATAAGTTGGGCTTACATCATCATCGGCGATTGAAACAGCATTGCCTTTTACTTCGATATTGGGTACTGCCACAGCTTCAGTAATCACCGGGTCGCCAACAACTGTAATGAGTGTGTTCTTATCCCAGTTGGTTAATCCTGCCGGGCTTCCTTGGTCCGATACAATAAAAAACAGGTAGTTGTCGTCTGTGTCGTCAAGGTTGGTATCCAGGTTCCAGTATTGGGCCCTGCTAAATTCGTCGTTAAACAAATAGTAGTCATTTGTTTCGTGTTTCCAGTATTCGAAATTATTGATGACTCCCTGGTGAATATAGTTCCCGTTTACATCTCCCGGAGTTGTTACTCCCGATATTACCAGATCGGCGGGTACAAATCCACGTCCTCTGATATTGAAGGTATAAGGGTTCTCGTCCGAATCATCACTGGTAATAGAAATGGTCGCGTATCGGTATCCTTCGGCAGAAGGATTAAAAGTAACGTTAAATGTTGTACTTCCCACAGACGCAACAGTGGATGCCGGAGGGCTGGTAATACTAAAATCGGCTGCATGGGTGCCACTAATGCTAACGCCCGAAATGTTTAAGGTGGTTCCTCCCTGGTTTTCGATGGTGAACGTACGAACCGACGTCCCGGCAGAAAGTTCGGCCGATCCAAAATTTGTATGGTCATTGAATGACGTGACAGTTGTTTCATCTAAAATACTGTTTCCGTTGCCACGCACATTTATCTCTATGCCTGTTAAGGCTATGACAGGTGAACCTGAGCCGGTATCAGAAGACCAGGATGAAGCATTCAGCGGTGAATCATCCGGAGGATTGGGATTTGTAAAAAACAGAGCACTGGCATCGTCGGTATCAATGTCAATGTTCCAGTAATAATTTCCATCCGTAAATACATCGTAATAAATGTAATAGTTCAGGCTAGCGTGTTTCCACGAATCATGCCCGTTTACAGTTCCGTTTGGAACATAAGTGCCATTTGCAGCAACAGGATCCGAGATTCCACTAATAATTAAATCGGTGGCAAATGCTATATTTGTCAAAATAACAAACCAGCAAAGAACGAGTATTTTCTTAAAAACAGCAGGTAAAAATCGTTTCATAATGTAACATTTAAGTTGTATTAAACACACAGGTAAGGATTTTTCCATCCCGATTCAGCTTGAGCATGGACGGAAAATATGTTCGTATGATCGGTGAATTGGGACTTAAATTCACCAACAGTCAGCCTGGACGTTCCCAGGTTTTGAGAAGAGAGCTTTTCTATATTTATTATACAATTGTTTGAACGTTTTTCTAGGTGGAAGGTTCTGTTTCCCCGGGGGCCGTTAAAGGTATTGTTTCGAAGAATTTTTGCGGCCGCTTCTGTGTCTCCTTTTTCCAGCTTGGGAAGTATTTCATGCATGGCAATTCCCATTTCTATTCCCATAACTGCAAATATTGAAGCTTGTTTCCCATAAGTGTTTTCATAGTTTTTTATCAAAGGTTGTTGAGGTGAAAAATCCCATCCCGTTGTACTATAACACGAAATATTCAGTGTTTTTGTTTTCGAAAGAACCTCACGCGTTGACATGTGGGGGGAAACAACCAGTGGTATTTTTTTATAAAGCCGCGAATTTCGAAAAGCATGGTAGAATTCGTACGTTTCATTTCCACAAAACAAGGCATGCAGGAAATCGGCTTTTGCATCTTCAATTTTTTTGAAAAATAAGGGAAGAATTGGGGTTATGGAAGAGGGGATACTATCTATGTAAGGAAGGGTATGTACATCTATTTCTTCGGCACCTGCTTCGATGGCACCCTGCCAGAAAGAGCTGTGTAAATGATAGCCGGCATCGTAGGTCGACATTAAAATGGCTCCTTTCCCACCAAATGTTTTTTGAGCCCAGTTACCCAATGCATATTCATCTTGCCATAGCTCCACACTATTGAAAAAAACGGGTGCAGGCAAGGACTCTTCTAGTGGAACATATTCGCCCATGTCGAAGAAAAAACCCAGTTTTTGACGCCAGCCAAGTAGTTGTACGATATCGGGGAGTAGTTTGTAACTGATTATCCCTGACATAATATCCACATTCTGGAACGATACCAGTTTGTTGAAAGCGGTCTTAACATTTTCAGTTTGCCCCAGGTCAACATATTCAGGGTAAAATTGAAACTGGTTTTTTTGTGCCGCCGGAACAACAGAGAAGAATCCATCGATTATCTCTTGCGACATTTGTGGAAAAATAGATGAATACGGAAAAAGAAAACCAATTTCTATTGTCTTATTCATAGGACAGGTGATCTAATGTTTTTTTATTTACCTGAGCCTTACCGTCTCCTACCAGTTTATTCGACGATAAAGTTCAGGTATTTGCCGGCAGTTCTAATTCCGCGAAGGAAAAATACCGACAAGGGCGATACTTACATTCATTGCCAAATAGGGTTGCATATTGTTGAAAGGGATATTCCCTCCCGTGTTCCCAATGGTAACACTCCCGGAAGCAACATCGTTTCCAACATTCAAATCAACATCCGGAGTTTTATTTGTATAGATATTTCCCGAGGTAGCAGCACTCAGTACGTTGCTTCGGGACGAAGGAGTCGGACTGGTTCCTGCCGACGAACTTGCTTTTAGTGTTACAGATGAACCGCTTAAGCTTGCCTGATGGTTGTGCGCGGGCAAATTAGTTACTGTTAAAGTGGTATTTTCTACGCCACTTTTTTGCCCAATAGAATGATTGGATAATCCGGAGCCTTGTCCAAAACCGATCATTACCCGGCCCCGTAAATCAGGGAGCGCAAAGGTTGTGCGTCCGTCTCCCCCGTAGATTGTTCCCAATAATGAAAACAATGCAGTATTTTGAGATATTGCTAATAATTGTCCGTTACAAAATGCCCAGCCACGTGGTGCAAAATTGAATCCAAAAGCTTGAATCTGACCAATAAATGGTTCCATAATTAAAAAGATTTAATGGTGAATATTTAATTTATTAAACAAACAGGTAAGGATTAAGCCAGCCTGAATGAATGTTTTCTTCATTATGATGGTTATTGTTTACGAAAGTGTTTTTCGTTTCGATTTTGTCGAGTACAAAGTTCTCGGGTAGTGAGAAGATCCCTTGCGAGGTCTTACATAAATAAGCCGGGCCTTCTATCATCCCGGTTTGGGTATCCATTTTTAATTGACCGACCGGAGAATAAATGGAGAAATCAGCGGAAGTGATATTTTCGCTTTTGTTTTTTTGGATTCTCTCTGCAATCAGTCCTGTTTGATAGCCCAATAAACTAAACTGGTCGGGATAAACCCCGTATTTATCAAGGTAAGCGGATATAAAACGTTGGTTTTCTTTATTGTCCAGGCTTTTAACCCACGAACTCAGATGATACACATTATTAATTGTACTTCCGCCGTGCCGCAGTTCTTTTTCGTCGGTAACAAACGAAGTGGTCATTACCGGAATTGATATTTTTTTGCGGGAATAAGCCTGTAGGAAAGTAACGGCTTCTTCTCCGTTCATCAGAAGAAATAAGCCATCAGCGTCTCCTTCCTTTAATTGCTTTGTTGCTTGGACGTAGAATTGCCTTTTATCGTGTTTGTTGATAAATACATTGGTAGTTCCCCCCGACTCTTTAACGGCGTTTTGGAATGCATATATGGCGTCATAACCACTGTCATACAACCCGGAAACCACAGCCAGTTTCTTTCCAAAATTTTCCACCATAAATTTACCGGCAAGTGCCGAGTTGCGGCAAAGATCCAATGTGTTAAAAACCAGGTATGGATTACGGATCATTTCCTTGTTTGGTAAATTTTCTCCTGCATTGGCAATAATGGTTGGTATTTTGGCAGTAGAGGTAATCTCACTGATACTTTGGGCCACTTCTGTATTCAAAAGTCCTACAACTAAGTCTACTTGGTTTTCAAAAACTAACTTCTGCGTTTTTTTTATTGCCTGTACTGGATATCCAAATTTTACCGATTCCGTAATCGATTCAAACCTGCACGTTTCGGAGGATAAATGTCTGAACGCAAGGTTTATTCCGTTCATAAACGATTCGGTATACGCCGCATGTTTTAACGAAGTAGGTAGTAAAATTCCGGCTTTGTTAGAATTCGTTTTTGTATTTGATGCTTTTACTGAAAAAGGGACACTTGTTGCAGCTGTCCCCAGAGCCAGTCCGGCATATTTCAAAAAATTTCTTCTACTATTCATGAAGGATTTTTAGCGTTGTGAATTAAATCTCCTACAATTTAAGATAATATTGTCTTAAATGAAAGCTTATTTATATATTGTTTAATAGATATTTTTTATGCGTTTATAGGTTTTTAGGAAAAAAAGAGTGTTGACAAGATTGACCTTGTTTTGATCAAATTCTCAGACTGTTTTAATGGTATCGGATGTAGATATTCAGAATGTATTTTTCAACGGCCATTACAGATTTCTGTATAAATAATTTTGATTACTGTAAGGTTTTTGGAATTAAAGTTATTGTATTTCAGTTATTTATTGTGAAAATACTATTTAGAATCAATATGAGTATTGACTGGTGTATGATATTGTCGTAAATTGCATCAACTGTTAAATCACTTGAATTCATGTAAGAGTTCATTTTAATACAGAAGATAGACGCCAAAGCCCTTTTTTCATTAGAATTTCGTACGTATCCCTTTGGGATACATCGTATTAGTGTGTTTAGGTTTTACAATTTACAAACCCTAACGTGTATAAATAATGATATACGAAACCTTGCAAATTCTAAAAGAACAGCTCGAAAAATATTTTGAAGAAGTAGGTCTGAACGTATCGCTCATTTTGGACAATGTTGCCCTGTGGGAATCCGGTTCGAAAGATGCCGACAAGTTAGACGGAAAAGTTATTCTGACTCTACTTAACATTGAAGAAGAGGTGACCATGAAGAATATTACGGCCACCCGCGTAGTGAACAATAAAACGGAATACCGAAACCCTCCGGTTAACCTGAACATCTACCTATTGGTAAGTGCCAATTGCAACTCATATGATTACTCTTTGCGCAGTGTTTCCCGAACACTTGAATTTTTTCAGGGGAAGCGGATCTTTACTTCATCCAACACCATTTACAACCGGGCAAATGTCTCTTTTGATGTGTTGGATTATTTCAAATTCATTGTTGATCTGTACACGCCCGGATTTGAAGTAGTCAATCATATTTGGGGAACACTGGGAGGCCGGCAGTTACCGTCGGTTCTGTACAAAATCCAGATTTTGCAAATCGATAGGGAGAAAAAACTATCAGCCGGAGAAGTGATCACACACATTGGTGGAACCCTCGAAAATCTACAATAAGATGACATTCTCAATAAAATATAAACCGCTTTTTGAAGTGAGAATTTTCCACCAGTATTTCCTGAATAAGGGAGCCAGTGACTTTTTCTCGATGAGCGAAGCGGATAAAGAAAAACAGCTTGCCGGCTACAAAGTCTCAAAATTCTTTTTGGTTGTTCCTACAGCAAAAAGCCGCAACTTACTGGCCGGTCAGCATTTGGTTTTTTCGTTGACAAATACCGGCTTCATGATTTGGGTACAGGTAAGCGATGGCAATGATGTTGTCCCGCTGATCTCGTTGGACGATGCATTGGAGCTTACTTTTTTGTTGCAGCCATTAAATCACTCATTCATTAATTATACCCATCTCATGTTTTCGAGCGCCGGCAAGTTGTTTTTCTTTAGCAATACCAGGCCTGGTTCAGAACCCGTTTCTTTTCCCCTAATCAAACTGCTGGATGATCATCTGGCTGTTTCTGAAGATTTTGCTCTTACTACTGACGGACAGAAAGATATTCAGTCGGAACTCACTCCGAGTGAACTAAATAAAAGTCTTTTCGCACTCATTAAAATTAGAATGAAAGCGGATGTCGCTTCATTAAACGTCACTGTTAATCCCAATGAAATAAAAACCTCTGTTCCCGTATTTGAAATTCTTTTTGAAAACCGGAAAACAGTATGGCGCTACATTTTTGAAACCGACCAGAAGGTAAAAAACAAAGACGATGTAAAAAAAGAAAATGGCAGCGCAAGACAGTTGATAACAAAAGATTCACAACCGTTGACGGAAAAAGGTTTTGTATCCGTAGAACTGGGGGGCGACGAACTTCCAAACCCTGATGCACAGTTGGTAAAGCCCAATTCCATCGACAATAAGATATACTCAGAAATATATATGTAACAATCAAAATTAAACAGTTATGGCAACAACGTACAAAACACCCGGCGTTTATGTGGAAGAGATATCCATATTCCCGCCATCGGTCGCTCAGGTAGAGACCGCAATCCCCGCCTTTATCGGCTACACCCAATCGGCTGTAATTGATGGCGTTGACTTTCATGCAGAAAGTATTCTCAAACCCATAAAAATTGGCTCGTTAAAAGAATACGAGTTCTTTTTTGGAGGTGCTCCCGATCCGACAACCATTAACATCGAGTTGAAAACTGATAACTCCGTGAAATCGGTGGTTGTAAACGGTGATTTCCTTTTATACGATTCACTGCGTATGTTTTTTGCCAACGGCGGTGGCGATTGTTTTATCGTTTCGGCAGGAAGTTACGCTTCCAATCCGTTTGCCCCGGCAAATATTTCAACTACAAAAACGGCGCTGTTAAACGGACTGGCAACACTCGAAAAAGAAGACCTTCCGACACTGCTGGTGATTCCGGAAACCGTTCATCTTTCGGAGGCCGGTGCTGGTGAAGTACATGCTGCCATGCTGATGCAGTGCAACAAACTTCAGGATCGTTTTTCGGTTATGGATATTGTGAACGGTGACAAGGAAGCCACTCCAACCGCTGATCCTGTTTTGAAATTCAGAAACAATGTGGGGATGAATTACCTGAAATACGGTGCAGCCTACTATCCCTGGATCAAAACAACTTTGCCCTTTAAAATCGATTACGATGCAATTGTTAACGGAACCTGTAAAAAGGGGGCTGACAATAATTTCCCTGTAAAAACAGTCTTTAATAGCGGTTTGGTTGGTATAATTGACCAGCTGGATACAGATATTGCAGCAAAAGCTGCAGCCACCGCATTAACGGCTATAACTACCCGTCCGCAACTGGTAGCACAGGCCGGAGTAACTTATGCGCGGTTTAAGGCGTTTTACGACTTAACGTTTACGGATAACGATACCAATGATCCAAAATCTGCCGCCAGCCAACATGCAAAAGCGATCGACACAGACACGCCTTTTCAGAAGTTGGTAAAACTTTTCTACGAATATGCTTATTTCAGCGATGCTGATAACGGAAGTTCACCCGCTGGAACATGGGACGATCCAATTCTGACCCTGGCAGACTTCGGTACTGACTTTCCGGCGTATACTTTTGCAGCGCCTACTACAGATGCCAATGATATTTATACCGCAACCAGTACGGCATTAAATGCAGCTCCTTATTTCATTGCGGTATACGACAAACTGAATGCTCTGATCAACAGTTTCTACGCTGAATTGATCGCCACACGGAAGTTCCGCACAGAAACACTGCAACAGATTGATCCGGTTTACTCGGGCATTATTGCTGCCATTCAGCAAAAAGGCGTGGTTTTGCCACCAAGTGGAGCAGTTGTTGGAATTTACGCGGCTGTTGACGAAAACCGCGGAGTATGGAAAGCTCCGGCCAATGTCAGTATCTCAGCTGTTAAAGGTCCTGCTGTAAATATTACTTCCGAAGAGCAGGAAAGCCTGAATATTGATACGGATGCAGGTAAATCAGTGAATGCCATTCGCGCATTTACCGGAAAAGGAACATTAATTTGGGGAGCGCGCACACTTGCCGGAAACGATAACGAATGGCGTTACATCTCCGTTCGCAGGTTTTTTAACATGGTGGAAGAATCGGTTAAAAAAGCCACCGGTGTTTTTGTGTTTGAACCCAACGATGCCAATACCTGGGTAAAGGTAAAGGCGATGATCGATAATTTCCTGAACAAACAGTGGAAGGCCGGCGCACTCGCAGGACCAACACCTGATAAGGCTTATTTCGTAAAAGTTGGTTTGGGTGAAACCATGACGGCTCAGGACATTCTGGACGGTTACATGATCGTTGAAATTGGAATGGCTGCCGTTAGACCGGCAGAATTCATTGTTCTGAAATTCTCTCACAAAATGCAGGAAGCTTAATAATCGAATAATCTTTAAATGTTATAGTTATGGCAACATCATATCCAATTCCAAAGTTTCATTTTAAAGTTAGCTTTGGTGATACAGAATTTAATTGCACAGAGGTTTCCGGACTCGATTTCGAAGCCGAGGTGATCGAATACCGTTCGGGCGCCGATGCTGAATACCACAAAACCAAACAGCCCGGTCTTTCAAAATACAGCAACATTACTTTAAAACGTGGCACTTTTGTTGATAAAGGGCGCGAGTTCTACGAAAAGTGGGTCAAAACCGTCTATTTTCAGGAAAAAGGCGAGCAGTTCAGGGGTGATCTGGTGATCAGCCTTTTGAACGAAAGCCACGAACCGGTGGTGAGCTGGAAGGCGATCAACGCCTACATCACAAAAATTCAATCCACTGATTTAAAGGCTGACGGAAACGAAATTGCGATTGAAACAGCAGAGTTTGTGCATGAAAAACTGACCATGATCGAATGACAGGCTATTATCCACCCATAGGATTTCATTTCAGCGTTGAGTTTCCGGAGATTTCTTCCAATGGCAAAGATCAGCAGTTTCAGTCGGTTACCGGCTTGTCGGTTGATATTGATACGGAAGAAGTTGCGGAAGGCGGCGAAAACCGGTTTAAACACAAAATCCCGGTTCGTACCAAATATCCAAACCTGGTGTTAAAGCGGGGTTTGCTGGTCGATTCGGAAGTGATAAAGTGGTGCCGCGACGCTGTGGAGAACTTTCAGTTCAAACCCACCGGGATTATTGTAAAACTGTTGAACGAGAAACACGAACCACTGGTGAGCTGGAGCATCGTTCATGCGTATCCCGTAAAATGGAGTCTTGTTGATCTGAATGCCGAAGAAAGCAAACTGGCAATTGAAACGCTGTAATTAACCTACAACTACTATAAAGTGATTTAATCATGCCGATCGAGATAAAGGAACTACACATTCGAATCAATGTGTCGAACGATGCCGGTCAGCCTGCAACATCTGCAGCGCCTGCCAATTCAAAAGAGGAAATTATTGAAGCCTGTGTGGAACAGATAATGGAAATTCTGGATAGAAAGGAGGAGCGGTAAGATGTCAGGAGAACTGGTAAAACTTCAGATAAAAGCATACAGCGATGAGCAGTTTAATAACGAGGTAGCCAATGGCGAATTTCGTACCCTGTTGAATCCTGAGAAGTACGTCTTTAAATACAAGGTGGAACAGAACAGTCAGCAGGCCTCAGGGACGAGTTCGTCGGCGCCGCGTTATAACCGCACACCGCCCGAAGACCTGGATCTGGAGTTTATTTTCGATCGAACAGGTGTTCTTTTAAATTATGGGGATCCATCCACCGCTTCCGATGATCATTTGTCGGTTGACGAGGGAGTGGGGATTGCCGACGATGTGGATCAGTTCAAACGCGTGGTTTTCGACTACAATGGCGACGAGCATCGTCCGAACTACCTGATCATCACCTGGGGGACACTTTTGTTTAAAGGCGTGCTTACCGAAATGGATATCACTTTTAAGTTGTTTAAATCCGATGGAACGCCGCTGCGTGCCACAGCCACAGCCAAGTTCAAAGGGTTTATAGAGGACAATCTCAGGGTGGCGCTGGAGAACAATACTTCTCCCGACTTAACTCACGTGAGAGTTGTAACGGAAGGCGATACACTGCCCCTGATGACATTCCGGATTTACGGTGATTCAAAATATTACCTGGAGGTGGCCAAAGTGAACAAGATCACCAATTTCAGAAAACTGAAAGTTGGTCAGCAAATTTTCTTTCCACCCATAGAAAAAGTCTCGTAATATGCCCGAACAAAGAGTCATACCAACACAACGGTCTGCCGACCTGGTTACCTGGAAAATACTGATTGAAGGCGAAGAATTGTCTTCAACCTACCAGGTACTGAGCATTGCCGTTGAAAAGGAGATCAACCGGATTCCGTGGGCAAAGATCGTTTTGCTGGACGGCGACCCGTCTGCTCAGGATTTTGCTTTAAGCAATGAATCATTCTTTGTCCCGGGAAAGGAGATCGAAATAAAGGTGGGTTATCATTCCGATGAGGAAACGCTTTTTAAGGGCATGGTTATTCGTCATAATTTATCGATCCGATCCGACAAGGCACAACTGGTGATCGAATGCAGGGATAAAGCGGTGAAAATGACGATCGGCCGGAAAAGCAAATATTTCTACGAAAGTAAAGACAGCGATATTCTGGAAGAAATCATTAGTGCCCATAATCTGGAAACGGATGTGGAAGCAACGTCGGTTGATTATCCTGAAATGGTTCAATACCGGATAACTGACTGGGATTTTATGATCGCACGCGCGCAGGCCAACAGTAAAGTTTGTGTTGTGGACGACTGAAAAGTCTCGGTGGTGACACCCGATTACAGCCAGGAAGAAAAACTAACGCTGGTTTACGGTGCTACCATCCTTCATTTTGATGCGGAGATCGACGCCCGGAACCAGTTTGGAAACATCACTTCTTTTGGTTGGGATGTGGCGAACCAGGAAGTTTGGGAGCGGGAAGCTGCAGCATTGAATGTTCAGTTAAACGGAAATATTTCGGCAAATGAGCTGGCTTCAGTGATCGATCTCGAGAAACTGGAGTTAAAAGATGACAGCGGGCTTAGCGATGCAGGATTACAGGCCTGGGCTGATGCACGGAACCTGTTTAACCAGCTTTCAAAATGCCGGGGAAATGTCCGTTTTCAGGGAGTTGCTGATGTGAAACCGAATACAACCATTGCTCTGGCCGGAGTTGGCGATCGCTTTAACGGGAAAACCTATGTGTCGGCCGTTCGACATCACCTGACGGAAGGAAACTGGACCGTTGATGCCCAGTTTGGCATCGATTCAAAATGGTTTACCGATAAATCGGATATCAACGAACTTCCGGCGTGGGGCTTGCTCGGAGCTGTGCACGGACTACACATCGGAAAAGTAACACAGTTACAGGACGATCCGGGAGGAGAGTACCGCGTGTTGGTGCGGATGCCGCTGATCAACAACGAAGAACAAGGCGTTTGGGCACGGGTGGCAACACTCGATGCAGGAAATAACCGCGGCTCGTTTTTCCGGCCTGAAATTGACGATGAGGTAATTATCGGCTTTCTGAATGGAAGTCCGAACGACCCTGTAATTCTCGGGATGCTAAACAGCAGCGCCAATCCTGCTCCGCTGGAGCCGGAAGATGCCAACAACGAAAAAGGTTTTGTGACACGCAGTGAAATCCGCTTCATTTTTAACGACGACGATGTGAGTGTGACCATGGAAACACCCCATGGAAACAAAATGGTGATCAGTGATGCGGATGGCGGAATTAAACTGGAGGATGAAAACGGCAACCTGATACAGATGGATGCGAACGGAATTAAGATCGAAAGTGCAAAGGATTTGAATTGTAAATCTTCAGCCAATACGGTAATTGAAAGCGATGTAAATCTCGAACTATCGGCGGGTGCACAATTTAAAGCCGAAGGAGGAGCGGGCAGCAGCCTGGAATCATCGGCTATTACAGAGATAAAAGGATCAATGGTAAAAATTAACTGATATGCCGCCAGCAGCAAGAATAACCGATATGCATGTTTGCCCGATGGTGACCGGAACCGTCCCGCACGTGGGAGGTCCGATACTTCCCCCGGGATGCGCAACAGTGCTGATTGGCGGACAGCCGGCAGCGCGGGTAGGAGACATGGCAGCTTGCACCGGGCCACCTGATTCTATAGCAATGGGATCAGGAACCGTAATGATTGGAGGAATGCCCGCAGCAAGATTGGGAGATTCAACAGCACATGGTGGAACAATTGTCAGCGGATTTGGAACCGTAACGATTGGAGGATGAAAATGGAAAAACAACACTCATTTTTAGGAACAGGATGGAGCTTCCCGCCTGAATTTCAAAAAGAAAACAAAGCAGTGAAAATGCTTCAGGACGAGGAAGATATCAACAGTAGTCTGCACATTCTGTTGACGACCCGTTTGGGCGAGCGCATCATGGTACCTGACTACGGTTGTAACCTCGATGAGTTGCTGTTTAAACCATTGAACCTGACGGTGAAAACCTACGTGATCGACTTGATAAAGCGGGCGATTCTTTACCACGAACCGCGAATTGATGTCAATAAGATTGCCATTGATCCGGTGAATGAATTGGAAGGCCAGTTGCTGATCAACATCGATTACACGATCCGAACAACCAATTCAAGACGAAACATGGTTTTCCCGTTTTACAAAACCGAGGGTACCGAACTATAAAAACACACTAAATGGCAGGTTGCGGAAAAGACATATTATTAAAGCGTGAAGGAACGGAGCAAACACAACGTTTCAGCGAAATGCTCGATCCTTCGTGGGTTAAACTCAATAATTTTGGTTTAAGCGAATGGATGAAGTTTGCCTGGAACTTTGCAGCTCATCTTCAATATTACGGGGTGGACGACGACAAAGTGCCTTCCGGAAACTGGCAGGATTTCTTTTTTTCGAAAGAGGAATTGGAAGCTTTCCTGGCAAAAGTGAAAGAAGGACAGGGAATTACATCTCACCTGGCTTTGTTTGTAACATTTGTAAAGCTGCTGGAGCTTACGCAAAACCGTTTTAACAGCCTCACGCAAAGTCACCTCGACTTTTATTTCAACCGGGTACTGAAAATTGAAAAACAGGCGGCTGTGGGCGATCAGGTTCATATTCTTTTTGAACTGGCAAAAAACGCCGTAAATGAAAAGATTGCCTCAGAAACACATCTGGATGCCGGAAAAGATGCAGCAGGGAAGAAACTGATCTATCAAACAAAAGAAGAGCTGATTGCAAACCAAACTGTTGTGGCACAGCTGAAAAGTGTTTACAACGATCATGACTTCAGTAAAATTAAAGCGGCGGAAGTAGCCAATTCTTATGACGGATTGGGGGAAGATTTTCCGAATAAAGAAATAAAATGGTGGCCTTTGGGGTATTTCGAACCTACGCCAAAAGACAGTGATCCCGATTTGCGTGAATATCCCGAATTGCCGGATGCAAAAGTTGGTTTTGCGGTTTCGGGCGAAATACTTGAATTGCAGGAAGGCGAACGTGATGTATGGATACAATTGAAGTTCGACAGCAATCTCCCCGGAAGTATTTCGCGGGATGAACTGGAAGCAAACCTTGAGGTTTTTTGTACCGGGGAGAAAGGCTGGGTCGGACCTTTGGAAATCCTGGCGCAGTCAGAAGGAGAGGACGAAGATCCGGTATCATTTGGTTCAGGTGTAAAAAGCAGCGACCTGAAAACACTGAACATTTTGTTTCGGGTTCCGAAAGAGGAAAAAGCGGTGGTGAAATACGATGCAAAAATACATGCAGAGCATTTCAATGCCAGTTTCCCGGTTTGCCGGGTACTTTTCAAAACAGCTGATCCGGATGCCCACAAGCTCTACCGCGAACTAATTACCAAAGAACTAATTTCGGCGAGTGTCAGCGTTTATGTGAAAGGCATCGAAAGCCTTTCATTATCAAACGATTTTGGAGACATTAATGCCGCCAAGCCTTTTTATCCTTTTACAACTCAACCTATCAAAAAATCGAAATTCAACATCAATTATCCCGAACTATTCAAAAAGAAATGGGGAGATCTTCATGTAAAAATCGACTGGAAAAACACACCGGATTCTTTTAAAGAATGGTATGCTGCCTATCGGAAGAGTTTCAAATTTCAGATGACCTCGCTTGATTACAGCAATCAGATTTTTAGCAAAGCTTACATCGATTCACTGACAGCTTCTCCACCCGTCGGAATAGGTCAGGTTGTCGGACTGGCTAAATTCAATTTCAGTAACCTGATTATTTCATCGAACGAAGATTTTACGGCTGCGGTTGAGATTTTTCAGAACGAAGACTGGGAATTTGTTGCCGATAAAAAGAAAATATCTTTGTTTGATACAAAAGAAGACGATGGGGCGTTTTCGATGAATTTTGATGTTTCCAACCCGAAATCAGATGACGACAATACCGGACCAATCCGCTTGTCATTGATTCAGCCCTTCCTTCATGATATGTTCCCGCGACTGTATGCGGTGGCCATGAGTAGTGAAGATAAAAACATACTGATTCCGAATGAACCTTATACGCCCTTTGTTGAAAAAATAACACTGAATTACACCGCAAAAGCTGAACTGAAACCCAACGGAGAAAGCTACGATATCGAAGACTTTGACCTGTTTCACGAACATCCGTTCGGGCAGGCAAAAGAATCGATAACCGGCAAGTTATCCAATAACATAGTGGCAAAACAGGAAGCCACCAAATTGCGGGCGGTCCCGAATTATTGCAAAGGTGGGGAATTGTACCTTGGCCTGGAAAATGCTCAAAAACAGCAGATTGTTTCGTTGCTGATCCAGGTGCTGGAGGGAAGTGAAAACCCGGAGGCAGAATCGTTTGTCGGCAAGCAAAAAGTGGAATGGTGGATGTTGTGTAACAACGACTGGAAACAGCTAGATACAACTGCTATTATTGCCAACGAAACGGATAATTTGCTGAAATCGGGGATTTTGAAATTCACGGTTCCAAAAGAGGCGACCAATGACAATACTTTGCTTCCGGCGGGATACATGTGGCTGAAAGCCCGGATTCATAAAAAATACAATGCTGTTTCGAAAGCGATCGGAATTCATGCGCAGGCAGTAGTTGCTGCGTTTTCAGATAACGGAAACGATCTTTCGCACCTGAAAAACGGTTTACCGGGAGATACCATTTCGAAAATGATTTTCAGAATTCCGAAGGTAAAAAGCTTGTCGCAACCCTACAGCTCGTTTGGAGGCACACCCGAAGAAAGTGATGCAGATTATTACCGGCGCGTTAGCGAAAGGTTGCGGCATAAAAACAGGGCCATTTCATTGTGGGATTACGAACACCTGGTACTTCAGAATTTCCCCGAAATTCATAAAGTAAAATGCCTGAATCACACCTGTTCCAAGATTGTAAACAAGCAGCGAAAAACACGTTACCTGGCACCTGGAAGTGTTGTCGTAGTTGTTGTCCCGGATATAGTCAATAAGAATGTGTTTGACATTTATCAGCCGCGGGTGAGTAAAGCCACCTTGAATAAAATTGAAAACTACCTTAAAAAACTCAACTCTCCTTTGATAAATACGGTGGTTATTAATCCCGAATACGAGGAAGTAAAAGTGGTGTTAAAGATTCAGTTTAATACCGGTTTTGATAATGTCTATTACAAAAAAATACTGAAAGAGGATTTAACCAAACTGTTGTCGCCGTGGGCGTTTGATACTACCGCCGAAAGTCGCTTTGGTTTGTCGCTGCACAAAAGCGTGGTGATCAATTACGTGGAAAAACTGGCTTATGTGGATTTTGTAAGCGACGTAAAACTGTTTCAGAAAATTGCCGGAGCAGAGGAAGAAGTAAAAGTAGCTGTTCCGTCGAGCCCCGAAACCATATTGGTGTCCTCAAAAGCACATGTTGTGGATGACCTGATAAATGACTGTTCCAAAAACGAAATTGAACCAGCAAAAAAATGTCAGAGCTAACAAAACATATTACCATACCCAAAGACGTGGCATCACACGATGATCAGGACTATGCATTCCTGCGTCAGAAAGGACAGGAATACATCGAACAGCTTTCCGGAAAAGTATGGACAGATTACAACGAACACGATCCGGGCATCAGCATCATGGAGGTGCTGTGTTATGCGATAA
>JBKDZK010000350.1:0-6189 GCA_047971205.1 Draconibacterium sp. | reverse complement strand
GCGGAAAAGATATGATGAACTTTACGGAGGAATCTAACGCCTATATTCCTTATCTAAAATCAACAACCGATGGATGGGTTGGTTTATGTAATTGGGCTTCAAAAACGATTGATGTGTACGATGTTGGGGTTACTGACTGGAACTCAGCATCTGCAAGATTAATGAGTTGGAAACCTGAAACATGGAGATCTTACTCATCATTGGAAGTTTCGGCTTGGAATGCAGGATATCCTAGAGATGTTAAAGTTCGTAATAGTCCCTGGGGTAGGATATGGGTTGCTGTTGGAGGTAATCTTGCAACAATAACCCTAAGAAATACGGGACATAAGCAGTGGGCTTTAAATTTAGGTTCGGGAATAACGCCGCATGGAGTTGAGCTCTTACCAAACGGAAATATCGTAGTAGTGGGCAAAGATGCTAATTGGGTTCGTGTATATACTTCCTCACAAGGTACTAATAATTATGCCCAGTTTAATATTACTTCTCCTACTTCTGTTCTTTGGGATGTAAAATGCAATGTATTAAGGGTTACGGGTCAATTAGGAAGTACTCATGTGTTAGCCGCATTGAATGTAGGAGGTACTGCATCTGCTCCAACCCTTACTCAAAACACAGGGCATACATCTACACTTCCTTCTTCCGGGGGCCTTTCTGTTTCATCATTTTATGGCGATAATGATAAACTTTTTGTAAGTACCAATACTGGTGTTTATACATATAACAAGACAACAAAGACTTATACTGCCATTCCCGGTTCAGCTTTTCGTGCCGGAGTAAACTCGGTTTTTAATCAGCCTTCAGGAGAAATTGTTGAAACCAGGCCTAATACCTCTGGTTCGCCCTATGTAGATTTTTATTATAGTAATGGCAGTTTCAAATGGTGGCAAAATATTTCGGGTACATTAATGTACAGAGCCTGCCTGTGGAGAAATGAATATGAAGAACAGGAGTTCACCATCGCGTTACTTCCCGATGCACAAATGTATACGAATTCAGCAGGAGGTGGGCTTCCTGGTATGTTCACAGCTCAAACAAACTGGATAAAAAATAACGTGGAAAACGAGAATATTGCCTACGTTGCTATGGTGGGTGATATTTCTGAGTATGGAGATGCTCCTGAGGAAGTAAATAATTGGACTAATGCGAATACAGCAATGAGCGTTTTGGAAAGTATTAGCCCGCAGATACCCTATGGAGTGGCAGTTGGTGACCATGATCAGATATTAACTAAAGTCCCGTATGCAGGTAAAGGTAATCCATTAAATCCAAGTGCTAAATTCAACGAGTATTTTGGCGTATCGCGTTTTAGTGGTCGTTCATACTATGGCGGAGCTTATGTTGGTGTCACATGTCCATCTGGAAAGAACGATAGTCATTATGATTTTTTTAGTGCATTTGGAACAGATTTCATTGTAATCTACATTGAGTTTTCATACAGTGCTGATACCACAAATATGTATACTTGGGCGAGCAATCTTTTATCTACCTATCCAAACCACAAAGGAATTGTGGTAACTCATTACGCGATGACTGCTACGGGAGCCTATAGTGCACAAGGATATAATATTTACCATCATTTAAAAAGAAACCCAAATTTCTTTTTAATGCTTACCGGTCACATTACCGCCGAATACCACAGGCAGGATGTAAATGACAATAGCAGGGTTACAACAATACTTGCTAATTACCAGGGAAATGCTTATGGAGGAGATGGGTATATGCAGTTGTTGACAATTTCACTTACCAATAATTCAATGAGCGTAAAAACATATTCGCCATACAGGAATACGTATCAAACTGATGAGAATAGTCAGTTTACAATATCTCCGCTATTCTAAAAATTAAAAAAGTGTTTTATAAGCCCTTGGAATCTTTGTTATTGGTGATTTTTGGGGCTATGAAAATGAATTGAATATGTAGAATGAAAAACAGACTCATTTTTATTCATTTTATTAGTTTGCTATGGTATGCATTATTTTGCCAATAGTCGTGTTCAGCGAAGTTAGTAGATGTAGGAAAAGTAAAACTTACAAACAAAGTATGGCTTTTAGTAAACAATGTATTGAAGGTAACATGTAACGTTAACAACCAAGTAGTAAATAGTACTGAGTTATTTAATAAAAAAAACACTTGATATGAAAATAAATAATCTAATTCTGTTAAAAAGAAACAGTTGAAGTATAGTGCTTATTTTGAATATTATCTGGAGCTTTTATAAAATTGACTTTTAATCATGCAATAAAGGGATGGCCTGGCATCGGAAAAGAATTGGAAAAATATAATGGTGCTATAGACAATATAAAGTAACTGTCTGAACAAAGCACTCAAAAGAAATTTATCCTAACTGATCGCCTTCCCTATTTGTAAGTAACTGAAAAATAAAAATCTGAAAACGATGAAAAAAATAGTATTCCCGATGATTATAGCGCTGATAGCAATTTTTGCTTGTACTTCTGAAAAGAAAAGTATCGTTGAATCATGGAATGAGCCGGAAGACAACAAACCGTATGATACCATTGAATGGGAAGCCGTTCCTGAAGGGTTACAAGTTTCGGTGGCGACTGTTGACCGGCGGTACAGCAAAAAATCTGTCCCTGATACTGGCAATAACAACACATGGGCAGGCTCAGCGTGGAGAGGAGAAAAAGTTAACCTCCAGCTTGTCCTTTGGTCTGCTGAATCTGTTGCTGAAATTTCCTGTACCGCTTCAGACCTGACCGATACCAATGGAAATATAATCAGCCTCAGTAACGTGGAAATCTTCTTTGTAAGGTATTTATTAACAGATGAATATGGTCAGTATGGGTGCGAAAAGCAACGGAATCCAGCCGGATACGATTCACTGCTCGTAGCTGATATTTTGGATCCTTTGCCTGAATTTAATAAAGACCCAAATTCAGCACGACCTGTGTGGGTGACCATTGAGGTTCCTGAAGATTGTCCGGCAGGGCAGTATTCAGGAATAATTACAGTAAATGCAAAAAATCAAAAAGAGAAAAAAGTAGAACTTAATCTCAATGTTCAAAACGAAGTTCTACCCCATTCTCAGGACTGGGATTTTCATTTGGATTTATGGCAAAATCCGTATGCAGTTGCCCGCTATAATAATGTTAGAGTTTGGTCAGAGGAACATTTTAATTTGTTAAGGCCTTTGCTCGAAATGCTTGCCGATGCTGGTCAGAAATGTATTACCACAAGTATTGTTCCCAAACCGTGGGGCGGACAAACATACGACTATTTTGAATCGATGATAAAATGGGAAAAGGTGGAAAATGAGGAATGGGAATTTGATTATGCCGATTTTGACAAATGGGTGGAATTTGCAATGAGTTGCGGAATAGATGAGCAAATCAACTGTTATTCTATGATTCCCTGGGGAAACAATTTTACATATTTCGATGTAGCATTACAAAAAGATACAACCATTAATACCGCCCCGGGCTCAGCAGTTTATGAAGAATTATGGTCGCCTTTTCTTCGGCAATTTACCGCTCACCTGAAAGACAAAGGATGGCTGGACATCGCGGTAATTGCAATGGACGAACGAGCGCCCGAAGACATGCAAAAAGCAATTAATTTTGTTAAGAAAGTAGCTCCTGAATTAAAAATCACGCTGGCTGGAGGATATCACGAGGAGATAAACGATGATTTGTATAATTTATGTGTTGCTTCCAAACATATTGTTCCGGAAGGCGATTTGAAACAGCGGTCGTCAAAAGGTTTTAAAACAACATTTTATGTTTGCTGTGCCGAACCATATCCGAATAATTTTACATTCTCTCCGCCAGCCGAATCGGCCTATATGGGATGGTACGCGGCGGCGAAAGGATTCGATGGTTTTTTGCGGTGGGCATATAATTCCTGGGTGAAAGATCCACTGGTTGACTCCCGTTTTAGGCGCTGGCCGGGAGGAGATACATTTTTGGTTTATCCCGGTGCCAGAAGCTCCATTCGTTTTGAAAGGCTGCGGGAAGGAATTCAGGATTTTGAAAAAATAAAAATTGTAAAATCACGACTGGAAAAGGAAAATACCGAAGCGGCAAAGGAGAAATTAAAATGGTTAAACGGATTTCTGGAAACAGTTAATATCAGTGCTCTCGATAGCGTTCCTGCGGAGAACTTTGTGATCAAAGGGAAGAAGGTACTTGAAAGTTTATCTAAAGATTGAGAGCGAGTATTGTAAGGTTTAAAGCTTGCTTCTTCTTGAAAAAGTAGAATTATTTATCTATGGATTTCTAATCCGTAGTGATTTGTTTTTGAATAAAAGTTTATAAATGAATTATAAAACCCAATGTATGTTACAAAAAATCTTCTATATATCGTTATTGTCTTTATTAATTTGCTCGATGCCGGTTTTAGCTCAGGGAACACTTCAGCCGGACACGGTAAAAATTACGGATTTTGGAGTGGTTCCAGACAGCCGAAAGAATATCGTTCCTGCTGTACAGCAGGCGCTTGAAGTCTGTAATCAAAAAAGCAGTGCGGTTTTAGTATTTCCGAAAGGAAGATATGATTTCTGGCCGCAGCACGCGATAGAAGAAGTTTATTACGAATCGAACACGACCGATAATAATCCCAAATGTTTAGGAATGCTTATCAGGGAAGCTAAAAATCTGACGATTGATGGCAGGGGATCATCTTTTATTTTTCACGGAAAAATGCAGCCTTTCACTTTAGATCACAGTAATTCGGTGACCTTGAGTAATATTAATATCGATTGGGATATCCCTTTAACAGCCCAGGCGGAAGTGATTGATACTGCAAAAAATTATGTTGACATCAGGATAGACGGGTGTAAATATCCTTATCTGATTGAAAATAATAAGATGATATTTAGCGGAGAAGGCTGGAAAGGACAGCTGAAGATGGTCATGGAGTTTGATAAAGCAACTCACCTGATTGCTCAAAAAACAGGAGACGATGCAGCTTTAGGCAAAGGATGGAAAAATTACACCGCTTCAGATCTTGGAAATGGATTAATTCGCTTAACATATGCTTTCACAAGAAAACCTTCAATAGGAAATATCTTGGTACTACGGCATAGCGATAGAGACCATGCTGGGATATTCGTCTGTCATAGTAAAAATATTTTATTGGAGAATGTAAATGTATACCATAGTGCTGGGCTCGGCATCTTGTCGCAGTTTTCTGAAAATTTGACTTTCTCGAATGTAAATCTGGTTCCCAATTCCGAGACAGGCCGGTATTTTAGCGGCCACGACGATGGCTTACACTTTTCAGGTTGTAGAGGAAAAATTCTGGTGGATGATTGTCGTTTTGCCGGCTTGATGGACGATCCGATTAATGTACATGGCATTTATGTGAAAATCATAAAGAAGCTCGCCCCAAATAAATTGTTGTGCCGTTTTATGGAATCGATGAGTGTTGGAATGGAATGGGCAAGACCCGGAGAACAAGTGTCGTTTATCGATAATAAATCGCTTTTATCTGTAGGAAAAGGAATTGTTGCAGCGTTTGTTCCGGTGAATATTTCAGATTTTGAAATTTCGTTTCAAGAAGCAATCCCCGATAATATACAGTTAGATTTTGGCATTGAAAATTCCTCGTGGACACCGGAAGTTACCATTCAAAATTCGTATTTCGGTAGCTGCCGGGCAAGGGGAATACTTGTTACAACCCCCAAAAAAGTTGTCATTGAAAAAAACACATTTGAATCAAGTGGATCGGCAATTTTAATAGCAGGAGATGTTAATTCGTGGTATGAATCAGGTGCTGTAACTGATGTGTTGATCAAGGAAAATAAATTTCTGGATCCATGCCTTACTTCAAACTACCAATTTTCAGAAGCAATTATAAGTATTTTTCCTGAAGTTCCAGAGCTCAGGGAAAATAAATCTCCATACCATAAAAACATCCGTATTCTACAAAATGAATTTCATGTGTATGACTATCCCGTTTTATTTGCACAATCGGTTAATGGACTGACTTTTGAAAATAACCATTTGTCCAGGAGTTATGCTTACCGGCCTTTCCATCGCCGGAAACATACTTTTTCGTTGATCGCATGCAAAAATGTAGTTATCAATAATAATATAATTGATAATGATTTATTAGGTAAAAATATAAATCTCCAGTTGATGTCAAAAAAAGACATCCGGTTGGTAAAACAAGATCAGCTCAATTTCAATTAAGATTTATCTGATCTTTCAGACAATTTCACATTTAATG
>JBKDZK010000349.1:0-19817 GCA_047971205.1 Draconibacterium sp. | reverse complement strand
TCGTTCTTCCTTATTGAACTTGTTTAAAGCTAAATGCTAAAAATGCATATAATCGCCTGATATATTGCTTACTAATACCCTCACTTCGAGTGAGGGTATTACTATTTTGCAAAGTATTTGTTTTCAGCGATTTGATCCTGAGAAATTCATTTAACTTTTGACAACTTCATTATTTATTTCTTATTGCTTTTTTCAGATTCATAATTTGTGAATGCAAATCATGTAAAGATCACTTTCCTGCTGGAAGTTTTCTTTTCTATTCCGAAATTACCGCTTTATGAGCCGCACCATACGGAGGGCAGTATCCAGAAATACGATGCGCGGATTGCCGTTCATCCCGATGTGCTGAATGCCCAGTTCAAACTCTTTGGCGAAAGGCACAATGTTTCTTTCGTTGATAAACGGAGCAAACTTTTTCCCCCATTCCATTTCTTCGCGGTTCATGTATGAAAGCTCCCTGCATTTTAGGTTCGAAATAAAATATTCGCGCACCAAACGTAGTGAAGCCGCAAAAAACGCCTTTTGTTTATCGCGCCCGATGCCGGCCATCTCGTCCGCCCAAGTGATCAGTTCACTCACTTTTCGGGCATAGGCAAAACGCATCATCTCCTGAAATTTCAGCAGGTAAAACCGCTCATCTTCGCCCGGATTAAGGTAACTAAGTGCCCGGATGTAACTTCCCGAAGCCAGGTGCACCGCATCGGGAACAATCTCCGGATCGATGCCTTCTATTTTTAACAAGGCCTCTTCAATGGCCTCGGCTTCAATAAACGGAAACTTCACCAACTGCGAACGCGAACGAATCGTGCCGATCAGGTCTTCTTCGTTTTCAATGATCAGCAAAAAAAGTGTTTTGCTGGGCGGCTCCTCGATCATTTTCAGCAGCTTGTTCGAACAGGCCACGTTCATTTTGTCGGCCAGCCAGATAATCATCACCTTAAATTCCGACTCAAACGATTTCAGGTTTAGTTTACGCAGGATCGACTCACTTTCGCGTTCGTAAATCTCGCCTTGGGCATTGCCGGCATCAATGTGGTGCAACCAGTCGCCCAGGGTAAAATAGGGTGACTGCAGGACTTTCCCGCGCCATTGCGGCAGGAAATCGTCGCTCACCGGCTTGTTCAGGTTTTTTGCATTGAAAATCGGAAACACAAAATGCAGGTCGGGATGCGCCAGTTTCTGGTACTTGTGGCACGACGGGCAAACTCCACACGAGTCCTCATCGGTGCGGTTCCGGCACGATATATACTGGGCATACGCCAGCGCCATGGCCAGCTTTCCTGTCCCCGACTGCCCGGCAAACAACTGGGCATGGCTGATTCGTTGCTCTTTTACCGAGCGGATCAGCCGCTTTTTGATTTCGTTTTGTCCTACAACGTCTTTGAAAAACATAAAGCCAAAAATAGCACTTTATGTCGGTTCAAAGGATTGATGTCGGAGAAATCTGTTTCTTCCTTTTGCTTTGTCTGTAGTCATTGGTCATTAGACATTGGTCATTTGGTCATTCAAATGAAAATGCGAGAATGCGTTGTGAGTAATTAGCTACGAGCTGTTAGTCAACGGTCACAAGTCATTGGTCATTCTCTTGTCAGGCAATTGAGAATTGAATATTGATCATTTTAGCATTAACTCACTCAGTCCATCCATCCATCAGTCCCTCAGCTTCAAGACACAGGTCGCAATGGTCAGTCGCAATAAACAATTTTACAATTTATCAGTTTAACAATTTCCTCAGTTTGCCGTCAAATTCTAATCCTCCAAGTCTCCCTAATCTACTTTACCCAAACATTAAATTCATTTAGCCTTGAAATCAGCACTGTTATGGCGTTGCATTAATTCTTATCTTTGAATGATTTCAAGAAATTATTAAAATACAATACGATGCAAACAATTAACAGCTACGATTTTAAGGGCAAAAAAGCACTTATCCGTGTTGACTTCAACGTTCCTTTGAATGAAAATTTTGTCATTACCGATGACACCCGAATCCAAGCCGCGCTTCCAACCATTAAAAAAGTAATGGAAAGCGGTGGTTCTCCGGTGATTATGTCGCATTTTGGCCGTCCGAAAAAAGGTCCGGAAGATAAATTTTCAATGCGTCACTTGGTTGGTCACTTAAGTGAATTACTGGGTGTTGAAGTTAAACTCGCTCCCGACTGTGTAGGTGCAGAAGTAAAAGCGATTGCTGATGCGCTTCAACCGGGCGAAGTATTGCTTCTGGAAAACCTTCGTTTCCACAAAGGCGAGGAAAAAGGAGATGTTGAGTTTGCCAAACAACTGGCTGAAAATGGCGACTGCTGGATCAACGATGCTTTTGGAACAGCTCACCGCGCACACGCTTCAACGGCTGTTATTGCGCAGTTTTTCCCGAACGACAAAATGTTTGGTTACCTGATCGAAAGCGAAGTAGAAAGCCTCGACAAAGTGGTAAAAAACCCGCAACGTCCGTTAACTGCGATTATGGGAGGTGCAAAAGTTTCATCGAAAATTACTATCATCGAAAACCTGTTGAGTAAAGTTGACAACCTGATTTTGGGTGGTGGAATGACTTACACTTTTGTAAAAGCCAACGGTGGCGAGGTAGGTGACTCCATTTGCGAAACTGATTTCCTGGAAACAGCCAAAAACATTGAAAAACTGGCCAAAGAAAAAGGGGTTAACCTGGTAATTGCTACCGACGTTGTAGCAGCTGACGCATTCAGCAACGACGCCAATATCCAGGTAGTTGCAGCCAACGCTATTCCGGAAGGATGGCAAGGTTTAGACGCCGGTCCTGAAAGTGTTGCCAAAATGAAGGAAGTAATCGAAAACTCGGGAACCATTCTGTGGAACGGTCCTGTGGGAGTTTTTGAAATGGAAACCTTTGCTGCCGGAACAAAAAAGGTAGGTGCTGCCATTGTTGAAGCCACTAAAAAAGGTGCTTTCTCGCTGGTAGGTGGTGGCGACTCGGTTGCTGCGGCTAACCAGTTTGGCATTGCTCCGGGAGTTTCGTACATCTCAACTGCCGGTGGTGCACTGCTTGAATACCTCGAAGGAAAAGTTCTTCCGGGTGTAGCAGCTGTTCGCGGCGAATAGAGGCCCCTCTTAATCTCCCCAAAGGGAGAAACAAGAATAAAAATATTACAACCCGGTTCGTCCGTCAGCTGACGGATGGACCGGGTTTCTTATGTTTTATCCCATCGAAAATTTTTGTAACCTTTCTTCCCGGTAAAGTATCAAAAGTGAAACTTTAAAAATTACAATCATGGGAGAAGACATTATTTTGGCAATTATCTGGCTGGGCTTTTTTGCTGCCGTATTCTTAGGCTGGTACTTTTATATTCAGGCCCGAAACAAGGAACGAATGTCCTTAATCGAAAAAGGGAAGGATGTATCGGAGATTTATGCAAAAAAAGAGTTCAAATTTCGTTTTCCCTGGCTAAAAATCGGAATCATTTTCACTGGTTTTTCATTTGGATGGCTAGTTTCATTTATATTAACCTATCAAGTATTCCCAATGAAACATGGCCAAAAGGAGCCTTAAATGATGGGAATTATTTTCATTTTCACTGCTGTTTCAATCATAGTGGCCTACTTTGCCGATAAGCCAAAAACCAACCAATAATTGATGGACGACCTTTACATAAAGAAGGTTTTAAAAGGAGACACGGAAGCTTTCCGGTATTTTGTCGGCCAGTACAAAAACATGGCGTTTACCATTTCCATGTCGGTCGTAAAAGACGAGTTCCTGGCCACCGAAGTGGTACAGGAATCGTTTATGAAGGCTTTCCAGAATCTTAAAAATTTTAAGGGAAAGTCAAAATTCAGCACATGGTTCTACCGAATCGTCATTCATGAATCGCTAAAAAACGTCCGAAAAAAGGGAGAGAAGTATCTCGATATGGAAACTCACTTTCCAAATTATCCGGAGAACGAACCTTCTGCCCTGGCTCTGATAAAAGAAGATGAACGTCGTTTTTACATCAATGAAACGCTGAATCGTTTACCGGCGAGCGAAAGTCTTGTTCTGCGGCTGTTCTATTTAAATGAAAACAGCATTGCTGAAATCTGCGAAATGACTGGCTGGACAGAATCTAAAGTAAAAGTGACCTTGCACCGGGCCAGAAAAAATATGGAAAGACATCTTTTAAAACGGCTGAAAAGCGAAGCTAAAACATTGATCTGACATGGAAGAAAAACAATTAAAAGAATGGATGCAGGAGTCGAAACTCGAGATACAACTTCCCGATTTCGACGACAACATTATGGCGGCCATTCACGAGAAACAAGCTGCCGAAAAATCGTTTTGGAAGAACATTCGTTGGTCGTGGTTCTTTTTCATCGTGGGGTTGGGATTGGGACTAATCCTGACTGACCTGTTTGCTTCTTTCGAAAACAGAATCCTCGGCGACAAATCAAACCTGGCCATTTTAGGATTTGAAATCCTTGTTATACTGGTTCTTGCCACCCAATTCGACAAACTGATACGGGTCACTTTCAGAAGATAAACAAGAAGAAAAAATCAGCTTCTGAAATAACTGACACAACAAAGAGGCTGTCCTCTAGAAAGTAAATAATTTAAACACAAGGTCACGAAGGAAGTTTCCTGAACACAAATACTTTGCGTCTTGGTGTCTTCGTGTTTGATTTTTGTTTTAGAACTTATGGGACAGCCTCTTTGTAATTATCACCGATGATGCACACGACTGATAATCAAAAAACTTCCTAACTTTAACTAAAACTAAGAAGATATGAAAAGTAATGTTGGCACAACGGATCGACTGATCAGGGTAATCGCCGGATTGATCCTGGCTATTGCAGGTATAATTTTTGACAGCTGGTGGGGCTTAATCGGAATTATTCCGCTGGCAACCGGGCTTTTTAAATTTTGCCCGCTTTACCTGCCGTTTAAATTATCGACCACCGAAAAAGACAGTTAATGCTTTGTACAACAAATAAAAATGCCATCTACCCCTTGTGAGATGGCATTTTTATTTGCCCCCTTTTTAAACAGAACTTTAGGTAATTCGAGGCGAAATTATCAACTTTAACCACGCTTAAAACTAAAATTATCCATGCGTTCCACTTTAAAAGTAACTGTATTGGCTGCCATTGTCTTGCTACTGGCAAGTAGCTGCAAACAAGTCCCACAAGATTCGAACCTAATGGTTATCAAAGAAATAAATACCGACTGGATATTTAAACAAGCCGATAAAAACGAATGGATGCCTGCCCGGGTACCAGGAACAGTACATACCGACCTGATGGCTGCCGGGAAAATTGAAGATCCCTTTTACCGCCTCAACGAACTGGATCAGCAATGGATCGATAAAGTTGACTGGGAGTACAAAGCAACTTTTACCATTGACAACAATTACCTCGACCGCGACAATATTGCCCTCGATTTTAAAGGCCTTGACACTTATGCCGATGTTTTTGTGAACGGGGAGAAAGTACTTTCGGCCAACAACATGTTTCGCGAATGGCAGGTAAATGTTAAAGAACAACTTACAGAAGGCGAAAATGAACTTCGGATTTTGTTTCGCTCGCCCATTACCGAAGGGCTGAAGAAATACGACGCCAACGGTTTTGTGTATCCCGGGGCTGAAAACGACCAGGCAGAACGCGGACAGGTTGAAGACGGAAAAAAGGTAAGCATTTACACCCGAAAAGCAGGCTATCATTTTGGATGGGACTGGGGCCCACGCCTGGTTACAAGCGGCATTTGGCGACCAGTTTACCTAAAAGCCTGGAACAATGCAATCATCGAAGATTTGCGAATAGTTCAGAATGAAATTTCCGAAGAGAAGGCAACTCTCACCGCTGTTTTTGAAATCTCCTCCAATAAAAAAAGAAAAGCAACACTGGCCATTGCCAACGAAGGAACTACGCTGGCCACACAAACAGTCACCCTTAATGAAGGCAAGGCGAAATACCAGCTCGATTTCGAAATTGCCAGCCCGCAATTGTGGTGGACCAATGGTTTGGGCGAAGCGCATTTATACAATCTCGCCGGAAACCTGGAAGTTGGCGGAAGAAAAGAAAATAAAAACACGCGCATTGGCATCCGCACCCTCGAACTGGTTCGCGAAAAAGACGAGGAAGGCACTTCGTTTTACTTTAAGCTGAACGGGCATCCGGTGTTTATGAAAGGTGCCAACTACATTCCCAACGACGTTTTTCTGCCACGTGTAAGCAACGAAAACTACAAAACCGTGGTTGAAACCGCCAAAAACTCAAACAACAACATGTTACGCGTTTGGGGAGGCGGTATCTACGAAGAAGATATTTTTTACGATCTGTGTGATGAAAACGGAATCCTTGTATGGCAGGATTTTATGTTTGCCTGCGCCATGTTTCCGAACGATGCCGATTTTCTTGAAAACATAAAACACGAAGCCATCGACAATGTAAAACGCCTGCGTAATCACCCGTCCATTGCATTGTGGTGCGGAAACAACGAAATTCTGACTGCCTGGAACACCTGGGGCTGGAAAGCACAGGCCGAAAAACAAGGCGCCGATGTACCAGAGAAAGTATGGCAGGCTTATGTTGATATTTTCCACAAAACCTTGCCGGGTGTGGTAACAGAGCTCGATCCGCAAAGAAGCTACTGGGGCTCCAGCCCGTCGTCGGGCCTGGGAGTACAAGCCGACCTGGTGAACGGCGACGAACATTACTGGGGCGTTTGGTGGGGAAAAGAACCTTTTAGCACTTACGCCAGCCAGCTGGCCCGCTTTATGAGCGAATACGGATTTCAAAGCTTCCCCGAAATGTCTACCGTGCGAAAATATGCCGTACCTGCAGATTACGACATTTATTCCGAAGTGATGAAATCGCATCAGCGCTCGTCCATCGGCAACCGAACCATTGAGTATTACATGCTGAAAGAATACAGGCAACCGAAGGATTTTGAGTCGTTCCTGTACGTAAACCATGTTTTGCAGGCCGATGGAATCAAATTCGGACTGGAAGGCCACCGCCGTGCCATGCCTTATTGCATGGGAAGTTTGTACTGGCAAATTAACGACTGCTGGCCGGTTGCGTCGTGGAGTTCTACCGACTATTACCAAAAATGGAAAGCACTTCAATATTCAGTAAAAAAAGGATTTAGCCAGGTATTGGTCAGCCCGTACGAAGAAGATATCAAGTTCAAAGTGGGCATTGTCAACGACCGCCTGGAGCCTGTTAGAGCAGAGCTTCGCATGCGCCTGGTTGATTTTAACGGCAAAGTGATCTGGGAAGAAGCTTCACTTCTTGACCTCCCGGCCAATTCGAACGACGATTATTTTGATGTGAACCGAAACGAATTCCGCTTCAAATACCGCAAAATGTTAGATGAAATGGTTTTTGTAGCCGAGGTGCTTGAAGACGGAAAAGTTCTTTCGCACAACAAGTACTATTTTGAACCTTTTAAAAATCTGAAAATCAAAAAACCAACGGTTGAGTACACCATTCAGAAATCGGAAAACGGATTTGATATTACGTTCACCACTGACAAGCTGGCTAAAAATGTGTACCTGCAAATCGGCGATGAAGAAGGGTTCTTCTCCGATAACTATTTCGACCTGCTACCCAACGAAAAAATCAGCGTGAACCTGAGAACCGGTATTTCAGAAGAAAAATTAAACGAAGTATTCACCGTCCGAACTTTAGACGACGCATTTTAAAACAATTACCCGATCGTCCGTAATCAAAGTAAAAAGCGAGAATTTTCATGCTTCGTTCAGCGAAGAAAAAGATGAGAATAACACCTTTGTTGTAGTAACAAAGTTTGGAGCCCACCGGAAAAATGCGTCCATTGGTATTTCTGTGCGGGCAATCATAGCCTCTCAGTTCAAAAAAGCGGCAGACAAGGCCGGACAGGACATCTCTACACTTTAAATCCCGGATAACAAGTAACAAAATGCTGTAACATTCTACTAAATATAGTAACTTGAACAAGAGCCACGTTGGATAAAGTATAAATTTGCAGAGCTATAATATTTATTATGATCAAGTCAGCGTTTTTACTTCTCCCCATGTATGTAACCTTAATGTGGGCACTGGTATTTTTATTCCAGAAAAAACCGCGGATTATGGCCAATAAATCACTGGGCTTGTTTATGCTGGCTGCCTCCATCTTATACGTTACACATACCTTTTTCTTCTTTCAGTCGTACCATATTTATTCCTTTTTAGAAAGCGTTTATTTCCTGACCCTTCTATCCATCTGTCCTCTTTTCTTTGCCTATATTCTGCTACTTACTGCCAACAAAATAAAATGTGCACATTACTTTATTCATTTTATACCGGCCATACTTTTTAGCCTGGCATCGCTGCTATTCACCTTCTATCTCAGCCCCGATCAGCGAGTTGACTATGTAAAAGATGTACTGATAGAAAGAAACCTCAAAGACCTGAACCTAGCCACGCTCCCCGGATTCAAAGGCCTTATTTTTTTGATTGTAAGAATCGTTTTCATTGGCCAGGTAATGATCTACCTTCTTGCCGGGATTCGGGTTACCAACAAACACAACAAGCGCCTAACCGAATTTTACTCGAACACCGAAGGAAGAAGCGTGCAATGGCTCCGTCACATCAGCATTGTTATGCTTATTGTTGCGACCCTTGGAATTTTCTTTGCCGTTGTAGGGCGCAGTTATTTTGCCAAAAACGAAATTTCCCTGCTGTTCCCTTCACTCGTTTTCAGCACTGTTTATTTTCTCATCGGATTTTACGCAAATCAGCAAATACTTATCTCAGACGACCTTCATGAAGTGGTGAATCATACTAGCAACGAACATGAGGCATTGGGAGATTCGCACCAAGAGCTGCTCAAGGGCAAGTTGCTTACTTTGTTTGAAAGCGAGAAGATTTACCGCCTTTCAGACCTTCGCATCACCACTATTTCAGAAACACTGCAAACCAACCGTACTTATATTTCGCGGCTGATAAACGAAGAATTTGGGGTTAATTTCAACGAGTTTGTAAATAAATACCGGGTAGAAGAGGCCGAGGCTTTGCTCCGCAGCAAAGAGCACGCTTTTTACACGCTCGATTACATTGCTGAAAAATCGGGCTTCGGATCAACCAATTCATTTACCCGGGCCTTTAAAGATTGCAAAGGGGTAACTCCGGGCACCTTCCGCAATAACCTGAAAAAAGCATAATTTCCTCCCTGCTTTTTGGTTCCGGAATCCAGTAAAAACCCGCTTTGAATTTCAATTGCCACTTTATGTGGTGGCGTAAAGGACTTTTTGATTCCTATAATTTATGGATTCTAACCAACGATACTATGTTAATAGAACTTAAAACATGTTATTTTACTGATGATACACTAATGTGAATTAAAAAACATGCCGTTCACACATTGCGCTTCCTCATTTACTTTTTCTCCTTTCCCTTTCACTTTTTTGATCATTTTCAAACTGTCAATCAGAACGTCTTTAAAATCGACCAATACTATTTTAATAGTAACACTATTCGCTTTAATAACAAACAAATCCTACATGTAAACAAAAAAAGGCAGGCCAAAATAGCATGCCTCTGAAAATATGCTTGTACTTTCTTAAACTTTTGGAAGTTCCCAGGGTGCCCGATACTGCGGAACCAGCAATTCGTTGGCCGCATCATTATCAATAAAACGGCTATTGTCAGCATCCCAGTAAAGACGTTGCCCCATTTTAAGCGCCATGTTCCCCAAGTGCGCAACCCTGGCAGTATTGGCTGCAATACCGATGTTACAATGCGTATTCTGATCGTTACTGCGAATGCAATCCACAAAGTTTTGCATGTGGTTACTCAAACCCTGCCCATCGCCTTTGACCAATTCAACGGGCTCCATTTTTGGATTATTTCCTCCCTCCGGAATTACTTCCCATCCGGAGCGATCCACCACAAGTGTCCCGTTGTTTCCAACAAAACCAACACCGTGACTTCTTCCGTAATACCCGCCATCGATTCCGGTGGCATGATCCCACAACATGGTATAGCCATCAAATTCATACAAAGCCTGCATGGTGTCGGGCGTTTCAGCAGCGTCGTCCGGGTAGCCGTATTTGCCGCCCATTGCCATCACCGATTTGGGAGCCTTGGCTTTCATTCCAAACAATCCGTAATCGATAATGTGTACGCCCCAGTCGGTCATCAAACCTCCGGCATAATCCCAAAACCAGCGAAAATTGAAATGAAAGCGGTTCTGATTAAAAGGCCTGGCTTTAGCGGGCCCCAGCCACATATCGTAATCAACACCTTGAGGAACCAGCCCGTCCGGTTTAACGGGTATCGATTTCATCCAGCCCTGGTACGACCAGGTCCTAACGGCGCGTATCTGTCCCAGTTTCCCGGAATGCACAAAATCAACAGCATCCAGCCAGTGCTTGTCACTCCGCTGCCACTGCCCCACCTGAACAATGTTACCGTAACGCTTTTGCGCACGTTCCATCACATTGATTTCCTCGATGTAGTTGGCCAGTGGCTTTTCGCAATAAATGTGTTTTCCCAGCTGCGCCGCATACACAAAAGGCAGGCAGTGCCAGTGATCGGGCGTACCGATAATGATCACGTCAATTCCGGGTTCCTCCAGCAATTTCCTGAAATCCTTGAATCCCTTCGGACGCTTTCCCTGGATCTTCTCAACCTCGTCGATTCGTTTGTTGAGCACATGCTCGTCCACATCGCACAAGGCTGCACACTCCGTGTTTTTCTTCTCCAGGAATGCCTTTAAATCGGCAAACCCCATGGAATTTACGCCAATGGCGCCGCACACGATTTTATCATTGGCTCCGGCACACGAATTCATAGCCAGCGGCATACCTGCCGCCATGGTTACGCCGGCGGTTGCCATCGTTGTCGTTTTGATAAACGCTCTTCGATCTGTCATCATACAATTAAATTCAGTTGGCGATCCTTTCCGGACCGTATCAGGTTATAAAATCTTACTTCTGCATCGCATCATCAAAGGCTACATCCGACGGAGCAAAATCAACCTTTTTCACAAAAGCACAGGCTTCTGTTGCGCCATGTTCGCGGTTCATTCCGCTGTCTTCCCATTCAACGGAAAGCGGCCCGTTGTAATCAATGTCGTTCAGCGCCCTTATAATGTTTTCAAAATTAACTTTCCCTCTTCCCAAACTGCGGAAATTCCAGTACCTCCGGTTATCTCCAAATTCCATATGTCCGCCAAAAACGCCCACGCTCATTGGTGTATCACTCCAGTAAGCGTCTTTCATGTGCACATGAAAAATACGATCGGCAAATTCATAAATAAACCTCACGTAATCCACGTGCTGATAGCCAAAATGACTTGGATCGAAGTTAAAACCAAAAGCAGGATGATGATTCAGTGCTTTTAGTGCCAGGTGCGCCGTATGAATATCAAAAGCTATTTCAGTAGGATGTGCTTCGAGGCAAAATTTTACTCCCAGGCTTTGGTATTCATCCAGAATCGGTTTCCACCTCCGGGCAAAATCAGCATAACCTTCTTCAATCATTTCAGGCGGAATCGGAGGAAACGAATACAGCAGGTGCCATATCGGACTTCCGGTAAACCCAACCACCCTGTCAATTCCCAATCTTTTTGCCACTTTGGCTGTTTTTACCATTTCTTCGGCTGCACGCTGCCGCACACCTTCCGGGTCGCCATCGCCCCAAACATGAGCGCTGGCAATGCTTCTATGCCGCTGATCGATGGGATCGCACACACACTGGCCATCCAGATGGCAGGAAATGGCAAACAATCTCAGGTCGTACTTTGTCAGCAGCTCAAGTCGTTGATCGCAATACGCCTGATCAGCTTTTGGGATTTCCATATGGTCTCCCCAGGTACACAATTCAAGCCCGTCGTAGCCAAACTGCTTTGCCTTTTGGCACATGGTTTCAACAGGCAAATCGGCCCATTGTCCGGTAAATATTGTTACAGGTCTCGACATGGTATCTTGTTTATCAGGTTGGTATTTAAATTGTCTCGCCGAACTTTACCCACTTCACTTCATCGTTGTAGCCTGCGCTTACCACAGTCTCGATAAACTGCATACCACGGATTCCATCATCCACGCCTGGGAAATCGAGCATTTCGGGTGTAGGTTCTTCTCGGTTTGCCTTTGCCCGAACCGTTAAGGCAAAATTGCGGTAGATATTGGCAAAAGCTTCGAGGTAGCCTTCGGGGTGTCCTCCCGGAACGCGGGTGTTGTGAGCGGCAACCGCACTGTCGAGGCTCGTTCCCACACGCAAAACCTGCATAGGTTGTCCGAGCCATTTAACGCGCAAAGTATTGGGTTCCATCTGCTCCCAATCAATGCCACCTTTGTCTCCGTAAATCCGGATTCGGATAGCATTCTCTTCGCCTGCCGCAATTTGAGTGGCCATCAGCACGCCTTTTGCTCCGTTGTCGAAACGCAGAAAAGCTGCACCGTCATCGTCCAGTAAACGGTTGGGAACAAAAACATTCAGTTCGGCACACAATTCGGTCACTTTCAAACCAGTCATATACTCTGCCAGATGATGAACATGCGTGCCGATATCGCCCATGCAGCCTGCTTTTCCCGAGCGTTTCGGGTCGGTTCGCCACGATGCCTGCGCATTGCCGGTATCTTCAAGTTTTGACGAAAGCCAGCCTTGCGGGTATTCAACAAAAATCTTTCTGATTTTTCCGAGTTGACCGTCAGCAATCATTTTCCGGGCATGTTTAACCGCCGGGTAACCCGAATAGGTATGCGTTAACGCAAAAGTCAAACCTGTTTCATCCAGTTTCTCTTTGAGCTTGTAGGCTTCTTCGAGCGTGAAAGTCATGGGTTTATCAAGAACCACATGAAATCCATGGTTCAGCGCCATTACCGCGGGATCGAAGTGTACAAAGTTCGGGGTTACAATCGTAACAAAATCCATTCTTTCACCTTCAGGCAGCTTCGACTCCTTCTCAAACATTTCCTGGTAAGTCGTATAAATGCGTTCTTCCGGCAAGAAATAGAGTTTTCCTGAAGATTTTGAGACCTCCGGATTTATGCTGAAACAGCCGCAAACCAATTCAATCTGATTGTCCATAAAAGCAGCCAGGCGATGAACTGCACCAATAAATGCGTCGGTTCCTCCACCGACCATTCCCATACGAAGTTTTCTATTCATGTGCTATTAGTTTTAGTTGATTCAGAAATCAGTTGTTAAATGTAACAACTCTTTTTAATGGAAGCAATTTTGATTGGGGACAGTTTACTCCGGCCGGATACTAAATTTCCAACCACAACCCTAGCTCAGAAAACGCCTACTTTTCCTTGAATGCGTTGCGAAGGTCTTCGTCGGGCTTAATGATGTTGTAGTTTTCCCAGTATTTTTCGTCAAACTGCCCGAGTTTTTCCACAAATACATCGTCGCGGGCAAAACGCTCGTCGCCCGAGAAACGCTTTAACTCTGTGGATTGAATATTGGTGATCAGCAAATCAGACACACTGTGAAATTCGCTGTTTAGCCGATCGCGTTTGCTTCTTATCTTAAATTTTACCGAAGCCTGGGCACTCGACAAATGCCATTTCCCTTGGTATTGCTGGTAATTTACGCTGTATTGCACATAAGTGGGGCGTGCCTTTACTTTGGGGGGCTTTTTGCGAATCATAAACGAAACGGCCTCGTTCAGGCTGCCTTTATTAAACCGGAAACTGGCATGCACAATCGCAAAACTTTCGCGGTGAACATACATTTCCCCAATGTAACCCGGAAAAACATCGGCAGAAGCCGGCGTAAAGGTCAAAACATAAACCGGCTCCTCGTGGTAAAGAACCACCCTTGAAACGTCGTATTTGTAACTGCTTTCAAAGGCTTTGCTGATAAAGCTCTCCATGGTTTTTACCACATCCAGCTGAACAATCGTAAACGGCCCCCCTTGCAGTTTAAAGTTCAGCCAGCGAAAAGGCTGAACATCGGGACTTTTACGCCCTTTTATCAGTCGCACCAAATCGCTTCTAAAAGTATTTACATACGGCGATTTCAGGATTTCAAGCACGGCTTCTGAAACATTGATATAAGCGCCGTCCTGTTTTACCGTTTCGCGGTAAAAAGCAGTCATCAACCGCGGATGAGCCGTGTAATTCCGTTCCAGGTTATTGCGAATATTCTCCAGTAATTTCTGAGCCGAAATGGCCGTAACCGTTACTTCTTTGATACGGATGGAAATGGGTTTGAGAATAAAAAGATCCTCGTCGAGCAGTTTATATGCCGGAAGCAGAATTTGTGCATAGCCCATACTCGAGATCACCACGGTATCGTTGATATGATCGGGATGAAGCTTTAGCAAAAACTCACCGTCGGAGTTGGAAATTGTACCGATGGGTTGGTTAAAAACAGATACCGACGCGTAGGGAACGGGTTTTCCTTTGCGATCTTCCACCAGCTTCCCACTTAGGAAAAAGTACTTCAACGGAATACTGTCGGTTATGGCTGCATTCGTTTCGGGTTCGTCGGGTTTCAGTGAAATAATTACCTGGTTTTCGCGCTCAATCAGGCTGTATTTAGTGGGTTCGAACAACTGATTCAGCACGGTAAAAAGCGACTTGTTTTCAGCTTCCACCGAGCATTTTTTTTCAGAGTTCACAATAGAAGCATCGTACGAAAAATAGACATCGGCCTGCCAGCTTATCTGGGCCAGAATGTATTCAAGCGCCTGGTCCTGGATACGAAGCGTCACCCGGCGTTCCAATACAGAACCATCCTGCTGCTGGCCCTTCGAAAGAAAGGCGAGCAACAGGATGGCAATTAATATGACTATTTTTCTATGTGGGTGCATGCATTAAAACATTCTTTTCAGCTCGAACGAAGTTTTAACCTCTTCACCATTACGCAGTACTTTTATGCGTATTTTCCTGTTTTCTTTGCTTTGAAGCAGTAAGTTAATATCATTCAGTTCCATCGACCGGTGGCTGCTACTGTTGATCGATAAAACCTGATCGTCTTTTTGCAGCCCGGCGTTAAAGGCAGGCGAATCTTTGGTAATATCCGCGATGGTGAATACGGGCAATCCCGGCATCGGGTTGATAACTTCCATTCCACTCATGTTATAATTGAAATCTTCTTTTATACGCGAAGTTGGACGCAGCGTCAGCCGACTGTTCCGGTAATCCACAATCACATAAAACCTTCGCAAAATTTCGGCACCAATGGTTCCGTTACGGTCGTTTGCAGAGATCAGTTGCTCCATCAGCTCCGAATCGGGGAAAGCAACGATCGGGTGCGACATCAAAAGCGGACCTACCCAAATGGCGTCTATCCTTCCTTTGGTTCCGTACAAATCGCCGCTCAGGCCTCTTCCTAAAAAAGTTTCGATGTGGTTTTGCGGCAGTTTAATGCGCTCGTCCGATTTTTCGGAAAGCCACAGAGCATCGCTTGCTCCGGTATCTACCAACAGTTTTACCGGAACATCTTTCATCTCGTCGGTAACAATGGTGGTACGCACATATGGTTTGTTCCCATCAAAATGCAAAGGCATAATAATGTCTTTGTTCCGGTCGCGGTATTTGTAATACTCCGGTTTATAAAGTACCAGCCTTTCATCGGCATAATCGATTTCCACCACATAATCCTTGAAAAGATTAAAGCCAATCAAGCCATGGACCGGGATTCCCAACATATGAGAAATCTGGAAATCTTCGTCGATGACCATCTGCACTTCCTGGTTCCGGGCCGTAAGTCCGTCGATGTGCATCGTATTTCCTCCCGAGCGGTAAGCGGTCAAACCTTCGCCTTCATCCAGCCCTTTTATCTTCACCGGCATCATGTAATTCAGGTTCAGCTTGTTTACAAACGGAAGCTCGGTGATAATCGGGTAACGAACCCCGGTGTCGAGAATAAAATTCAACGTGTCGGAATCGTTGATGTTCACCGGAATAATGATCAGGTTACTGGCCGATTTAAACTTAATGGTAATGCGCTTGTCGCGTGGATCGTCAAATAAAAAACCTCGGTTGCTGGAAAAAAACTGCTGCGAATTGTTCTCGTAATCAATGCTCTTATCCAGCGGAACATAATCACGCACTACCAGCAGGTTGCCTTCAATTTCAAACAAAAGGTAAAAGTCGTTCATCAACTTATCCAGTACATATTTAATGGGTTTATTTGAAATATTCAGGCTGATTTTTTTATCCGCTACCAGGTTCGAGTTATAAGAATAGTCGATGTTCAGGTACTTGCATATCTTTTCTATTACGCTCGAAAGCGGTTCATCCTCGGCAAAAATGGTAATGTTCTGGTCGAGCGCCTGGCTTTTTTCTTCCTGTGCGCTTAGCCGGTCGGGCATCATCACCCATGCCACTCCAATTAAAAGGATGAAAATCCGTATTTTATTCAAAATTGTTTTCATTGCTCATTCGTTTTACTGGTCGTTTTTACGGCCCGCAAGCGTGTAATGTTCGTTTTCGCCGGTGAGTTCGAGATTGAATGTGAGCCGTATAACATCCAATACAAAATCAGCGGGTTTCTGGTCAAAATGACCTTCGTACATCAAATCATTTAACCCGGGTTCTGCCAGATCGATCCTGATGTGGTAGGTTTTTTCCAAACAACGGATCACTTCGCTTAACGGAACCTTGTTAAAAATGAGGTCGTGAGTCTTCCACGACAGGAAGTTGGGATCGGCGTTTACCGATTTCTCCAGGGTTTTGTTTTGGGTGAAAAAGATTCCTTTCTCTCCCGGAATCAAAAACACCTCTGTCGCTACGGTCTGTTTTTCAGTGTATTTGCTGATCACCTGCACTTTGCCGGTTTCAACAATTACTTCCACGGTCTCATCTCCCGGATACGCACTCACGCTAAAAGAGGTACCTAAAACTTTTACCTGAGTTTCGCCGGCATTGATCACAAAAGGCATATCGGGATTGGGTTTTACGTCAAAAAATGCTTCGCCCTCGATGCTAACTTCGCGTACATTGTCCCTGAATTTCTTCGGAAACGTAAGTTTCGAATGGCTGTTCAGGGCAACCACCGAGCCATCGGGTAAAACATACTGCTGTAAAACCTGGTTTTCTCCCGAAATTACCTCGCTGTAAACAGCCGGAACCTGGTTTCTGAAACCAATGTAATATCCAACAGTCCCCAGTAAAAGTGCCACCACCAGTATCGCAGCATACTTGTAAAATGTTGCAATTCCCTCCTTTCTTTTTTTCTGAAACGATACCACTGTGCCTTTCGTCGGGACAAATTGTGCATGAACGTTTTTCCAGGCAGCGTCTGTATCAAAACGCCTTTCCTGGTAGAATGAGTCGATTTTCGAGAGCATCTTCTTACTCTGCTCCCACTCTGCCCGGTTTTCTTCTGATTGTTCAAGCCAGGCCTCCAACTCCACTTTTTCCCGGTCGCTTGCTTCTCCAACCAGCTGTTTGGCTAACAGCTCACGGAACTGATTCTCGATGTTCTCCATTTTACTCATTACATTTAAATGACAATACACACTAATTTTACCCCTAAGCTATTTTTGACAAAAAGGCACAAAAAAGAAAAGAAAGGTGCTGTATTTTCTCAGTTTATCTCGTAATGTTTTGATTGCCAAACCCATTTGAACTTCCACTGTTTTAATGGAAATATTCAATCGTTCGGCTATTTCGCGGTATTTTAATCCTTCTTCGCGGCTAAGCCGAAATATCTCGCGGCGTTTTTCGGGCAATTCTTCAATGCTTTTCTCAATCGCACGCTCCAGGTCCACTTCCGTAAAATGATCCTTAAAATCGTTCGCTTCAGCATCTGCCATCACCTGCTGGGCATGTTTCAGCTTAATCTGCTCGTGCTTGATTACGTTGATGGAAAGATTCTTTACCGACCGGAACAGATAGTTTTTGACCGAAGTTTCAACTATAAATCCTTCCCTTCGCTCCCACAGCTTCACGAAGAAATCCTGAACAACTTCTTCAGCCGTTTCATCGTCTCCCAGTATTTTGGTGGCAAAAAGGCACAAAGGCCGGTAATATCTACGGAATATTTTTTCGAAAGCGGCTTCGTTTCCCTGCCTGATTTCATCCACTAGTTTTTTCTCTTCGTTCAGGTTCATTTGCTACGGTTCAATCACTTGAAGCTAAGTTAGAAAAAAGAATTTCCCTGCAAAACAATTTTGCTTATGTTAAAACCCTCATTTTGAGAACCGAAATAAGCTGTTATTTTTGCCGGTCAAACTCAGCAAAATAATATGGAAAAAAAAGAAACCTGGAAGTTTCCACGGGCATTTTGGGTAGCCAACACAGTCGAATTATTTGAACGGGCTGCCTACTATGGCTTGTTCATAGCTATCACTTTATATTTATCACGCATCATCGGCTTTAACGACATTGAAGCCGGAGCAATTGCAGGTACTTTCTCTGCATTATTGTATTTTCTACCGACTTTTGCAGGCGCTTATGCCGATAAAATCGGATTCCGCAAGTCGTTGATGCTGGCTTTTGGTCTGCTTACGCTCGGCTATGCCGGAATGGGTGCCCTTCCCAGCTTGTTTGAATCAGCCGGCCTGGCAGAATATGGCGACACCACCGTTTTTAAAGGATTGGAAACATCGTCCTATCGCTATGCCGTAGTACCGGCCATGGTACTTATTATTCTTGGAGGATCTTTTATTAAGTCGGTAATTACCGGAACGGTTGCCAAAGAAACCACGAAAGAAAACCGCGCCAGAGGATACAGTATATTCTATGCAATGGTCAATATCGGAGCCTTCTCCGGAAAAACCATTGTTAAACCCCTGCGCGAAGCCTGGGGTAATGAAGGATTAATTTGGATTGGTTACTTCTCGGCCGCCATGACTTTGATCGGACTCCTGGTCGTTTTCTTCCTCTTTACCAGTAAAAAGCATGAGGGAGAAGGAAAATCAATCGCCCAACTTTGGGATGGTTTTATACGTGTTCTCACAAATGCGAGATTAATTTTCCTCATTCTGATTATTACAGGTTTTTGGATGGTGCAACACCAGATGTATGCCACTATGCCCAAATACGTTCTTCGACTTGCCGGAGAAGGTGCCTCACCGGAATGGTATGCCAACATTAACCCGCTGGTTGTATTTACCACCGTTGGGCTGATTACCCACTTTATGCGCAAGCGATCAGCGTTGTTCAGCATGACAGTGGGTATGTTCATCATGCCTGTATCAGCTCTCTTTATGGCATCCGGAAACCTGTTCCCAAACGAAATAATGGGAATGCATCCGGTAGCATTTATGATGATTATTGGGATCGCTTTTCAAGGGTTTGCCGAGACCTTTATTTCTCCGCGCTTCCTTGAATACTTTTCGTTACAGGCTCCCAAAGGAGAGGAAGGGCTTTACCTCGGATTTAGTCACCTGCATTCATTTCTCTCTTCTATTTTAGGCTTTTTAATGTCGGGGGTACTGCTCGACCGGTATTGTCCCGATCCGCGACTGTTTGGTTCGCACGAGGAATGGGCTGTAGCAGCCCAAAATGCCCATTACATATGGTATTACTTTGTAGGTATTGCCATGATTTCGGCTGTTGCCCTGATTGTTTACGGGCAGGTGGTAAAAAGAATTGACCAGGCAAAACAAATTGCTCATTAATATCTTGGTAATTCGAACGAAATAGTTAGTTTTGCGCACCAATTTCCGTTAAAGGAAAAGCCCGGGTGGCGGAATTGGTAGACGCGCTGGATTCAAAATCCAGTTCTGGCAACAGAGTGCGGGTTCGATTCCCGCCCCGGGTACTTTTGGAAGTTCTGATATTCAAGTAATTACAAAAAATTATGAGTAGAATATCAGAACTCCCACCAAAAGTCCCACCAAATCCACTACCTTCGCAAAGTCTTGCAGCAAGCATCAAAGAAATGGCAATCAAAAAGAAATATAAGGAACCAAAGATTGTCCGGGCTAAAAGAGGTTGGTT
>JBKDZK010000348.1:0-1824 GCA_047971205.1 Draconibacterium sp. | reverse complement strand
GCAGGAGGCAAAGGTCAGCCAACTCTGGATATAGAGAAGGCCATTGAATTGATGAATGAGAAACTCGAAGTAGTTACTCAAATGTTCAATGAGGAAAGCAAAACCCAAAAGGATATTTTAGTTGAAGAACCGCAAGCATATTACGAGAATAGTTTACGTTTTAACTACAAACGATTTTTTTTAGTAAGTCCGCAAGATAAGCTTTCAATAATATTACAAGCTGAGGAACATATACTTGGACTTCAAGATGGAAAAGCTCGTTTTGTAAGGGAGGTTTCTTTACTAAGTCAGGCATTTGCTTTATCCATTCCTCACCCTAGAGCATTGGAAATAAAAGATGATATTGCATTTTTTCAGGCTGTAAAAGCGAGATTGGTAAAATTTGAAGGTACGGGTACTGGAAAATCAGATTTTGAAATTGAAACAGCAATTAAACAGATAGTTGATGAAGCTTTAAGTTCAGACAAGGTGATTGATATTTTTGAAGCAGCAGGCATTGATAAACCGGAAATATCAGGTTTAGAAGTGCTTTCTGACGAATTTCTTTTGGAAGTAAAAGGAATGAAACATCAAAACCTAGCGTTGGAACTTTTAAAGAAATTGCTTAATGACGAAATAAAAACACGTTCAAAAACAAATCTAGTAAAGAGTAAGAAACTCTTGGAAATGTTGGAAGGTTCGATAAAACGATATCAGAATAATTTATTATCAACAGCTGAAATTATTCAAGAACTAATCAATATTGCTAAAGAGATTAAAGAAACAGACAAAGAAGGCGAACGCCTTGGCCTAACAAAAGATGAGGTTGCATTTTATAATGCTTTGGAAGTTAATGATAGTGCAGTTAAAGTTTTAGGCGATGACCAATTAAGAGAATTAGCCAGAGAAATTGCTGAGAAGGTAAAAGCAAATGCTACAATCGACTGGACAATAAGGGAAAGCGCCAGAGCAAAACTGATGGTACTAGTAAAAAGGACACTTACAAAATGGGGTTATCCACCAGATAAACAAGCAAAGGCAATTGAAACAGTATTAAAGCAAGCGGAACTAATGGCTGATTTCTTTACAAAGGAATAGCCAGCCCTATTTGCAAGCACATTGTAAAAGCCGAGAGTGTACCTAAAAGTGTGTAAATGTCCTTAGTACTTATAATGGTAGTGTGTAGAAATCTTATTGTTTCAGAAATACACTCCGCTCGCACCGATCTGCGGTAGGAGAGCCATTCGGCCGAATTGAAGCCGTTCTTTTCCGCCTGTTCCCCAATAATAGGAGACCGGAGGAATGGATTGGTCGATTTTAGTGTAAATACCGCAAATCATTGTTCCGGTGATCCAACCGGACTAAATACTTATTTCCATGTATTATTTATTTAAATCAGGTTTGACAATCCAATTTCTAAATTATTTACTTATCCTGGAAATGATGATTTAAAGTGTTATATTTGTGAAAATTTCACAAATATAAGTATATGATTATCGAATTTAGTGTAAAAAATTACCGTTCGATTAAAGAGCTCGAAACCTTGAGTTTGATTGCAGCTCCAATTAAATCGAAAAACCCAGAACTGGATATCAATAACCTGATTCCGGTTTCAGATAAACTATCCCTGCTAAAAACGGTTGCCATCTATGGTGCTAACGGTAGTGGTAAGAGCAATTTGGTAAAAGCATTAATTACAATGTTTGTTTTCATCGATAAATCATTTCAGGATGATGAGGTGGGAAAACGAATTGTTGAGCCCTTTGCTTTTGATGAACATAGTTTTAAAGAACCTTCTTTTTTTCAACTTATTTTTATTTGCGAGGGGGTGAAATACCGGTATGG
>JBKDZK010000347.1:0-3064 GCA_047971205.1 Draconibacterium sp. | reverse complement strand
TAAAAGGCGAGCTGGTGTACGACCAGATGAAACGTCACCGGGTTACGCTGAACAACGGCGAACTCCGGAAAATCTACCGGCTGGCCAAGCAGGTGGACATTGAAAAGTGGAAAGAAGCCATTGCGCAGGAACACCAAACGATGATCCGGTCGAGACAACTGGTACAAGACCTGAACCTGGACATGAAGATCGGGGATGTGGAATACCAGGGTGATAAAACCAAAGCTATTTTTTATTACATCGCCGACGGGCGTGTCGATTTCAGGCAACTGATTAAAGTGTTGGCCGATACTTTTCGTGTCCGCATCGAAATGAAGCAGATTGGTGCGCGGCAGGAAGCCGGCCGCATTGGTGGAATCGGGCCCTGTGGCCGTGAACTTTGCTGCTCTACCTGGATGGCCAATTTTATTTCGGTAACCACGAATGCTGCGCGTTACCAGGAAATTTCACTGAATCCACAGAAGCTGGCCGGACAATGTGGCAAACTCAAGTGCTGCCTGAATTTTGAGGTGGATGCCTACATCGATGCGCAAAAGGACTTTCCGCCTACCAATGTGCCGCTTGAAACCGAAAAGGCATCCTACTTTTATCTGAAAGCCGATATTTTCACCGGTATTTACTGGTATTCTCCAAGGGGAGATGGTCCGGCAAGCCTGGTGGCAGTCCCGGTTGAACGTGTAAAAGAAGTGATTCGCATGAACCGCAAAGGACGGAAACCGGAAAAACTGGTAACAGAGCGGTACGAGAATAATACAAAACAAGAAGATACGTTTCATAATGTGGTGGGGCAGGAAGATTTGAATCGTTTTGATAAACCGCAGAGCAGAAAGAAAAGCCGGAATAAACGTTCCCATCGAAGAGAAGGCGGGCCGACGGGCGATTCAGCAGGAAGAAACAGAAAAGGGAGGAATCCAAACCGAAATAACGGGAGATAGATGAAGAAGATTTTTCAGTGGGCGTTGGCTGCTTTTTGCTTGTGTTGGCTAGCTGCCTGTCAGCCAAAAATTATTTACGAAACATACAAAGAAATCGATCAGCGCAGCTGGGACAAAGACTCTCTGGCAGTGTTTGAGATTCCGGTGACGGATACCACCCATAATTTTGATCTTTACATCAACGTTAGAAACGATGTAAACTACAATTACAGCAATTTATGGCTGTTTGTAACGATTGAAGAACCAGACGGAAAATCAGTCGAAGATAAGTTTGAAATTACCCTGGCCGAGCCTTCCGGAAAATGGATGGGAGAAGGAATGGGCGGATTAAAAACGCGCGAGGTTTTGTACCGGCGTAGCATTTTTTTCCCTTCTTCGGGAAAATATACGATCACGCTTCAGCAGGGAATGCGGGAAAATGTGTTGAAAGGGATCAGCGATGTGGGTGTCCGTATCGAAAGGGTTAAAAATTAGCCGTCAAAAATTGAATCAGCAAATCAATAGCAGTAACGATAAATAAAAGTGGGAAAAGGAAAGCTTTTAAAGTTTAACGAGTTGTTGAGCTTCGAACATGTGGTTCAGGCTCCGTTTAACGTGGTAGAACACAACGATTTTCAGCTAAAAGGAAAGTGGGCGAAGGAATTTTTTAAGAATGACAATCCGCTGATCCTGGAATTGGGTTGTGGTAAAGGAGAATACACAGTGGCCCTGGCAGCAAAAAATCCGGGAGTGAACTACATGGGCGTCGACATAAAAGGCGCCCGGCTTTGGAGAGGTGCCAAACTGGCTAAGGAGCAGGGTTTAACCAATGTTGGCTTTTTGCGTGCGAATATTGAGCAGATTACACAGTTTTATGGTGCAAGTGAAGTAGCTGAAATCTGGCTTACTTTTCCTGATCCGCAAATGGAAAAGACACGTAAACGTCTTACCTCAGCTACCTTTCTGAATAAATACCGGGAGTTTCTGAAGCCCGGCGGCATCATTCACCTGAAAACCGATAGTAACTTTCAATACAATTATACCCGCGAGCTGGTAAAGTTGAATAAGTTTGAAATTCTGGCAGAGACCGATGATGTTTATGAATGGGAGCATCTGGATGATACACTGCGAATCCGGACTTTCTATGAAAAACAGTGGCTCGACCGCGGAATTAAAATCAAGTACATCGCTTTTAAGCCTGGTACCGGCGAATTTATGGCACCGGATGTTGAAATTGAAAAAGACGAGTACCGCAGTTTTGGCCGCTCGGCGCGGGAATAGTGTGGGCAACGAAGCCCTGTGTGGGGAAAATGCCCAATGCCCAATAATCAATAAAGAATACTCAACATTTGGTTGGAAATTGAATATTGAGAGTTGAATATTGGGAGTTGGATATTGGAAATTATGGGGTATTGTCCTTGATCGGAAAATATCCAATATTCAATAACCAATAAAAAATACTCAACATTTGGTTGGAAATTGAATATTGAGAGTTGAATATTTCTATTGTAGTGTTGTATCTTAATAGAAAATCATACTATGAAAAACAGAAAATTCGATCTTGAAGAAAGACTTATTGATTTTGTTTTATTGGTGGACTGGATTATTGAGAAGCTTCCTTCTACGCGACTAACCAATCATTTGGCAGGCCAAATGATACGGAGCAGTACTTCGCCAGCTTTGAATTACGGGGAGGCACAGGCGGCGGAATCACAGAAAGATTTTGTGCATAAAATTCAGATAGTTTTAAAAGAACTTCGTGAAACCAAAGTGTGTCTTAAAATCATTCACAGGAAGAAATATCTGACAGATGATGAGATATTACCGGTTTTAAAAGAGAATGATGAGCTGCTCGCTATTTTCGCAAAAAGTGTTAAAACAGCAAAGTCAAATATTTGAATAGTAAAGATGTGAGATAGAAGTTTTTAAACTTCTTGTGAATTGGATGTTGTGAGTTGATCATTGGAAATTTCTATTGGAGGATGTTCGTGGTCGGAAATCTGCAACGGTTTTTATCTTTGGGATTTTACGAATCGGAAAATGCCCCCTAAAATCCGCAAGTATTATTTTTCACCACTAATTTCCCTCATTGACACGACTAACTACTTATGCAGTTTATCCACATCTGCTTTATGCCAATTTTTGAGCAC
>JBKDZK010000346.1:0-10729 GCA_047971205.1 Draconibacterium sp. | reverse complement strand
GGCTGACAGAGGGGTGAAATAAAGAAAATTCGGTTTTCAGCGATTTAGCTGAAATGAAGTTGGCGTAATACTCCTTGGCTCTGCCACGGGGATAGTCAACTTCAAGAATTTTCTTTATTTTTCTGATGACTAATAACCGATGGCTCTTCGCTCGAAGTTAAGAGTTCGTCCCTTGACCGAAAGTATAGGTAGGCGGAGTATTTATCATTTATTTTTCCCGGCTCGTGGCTCGAAGCTGATAGCTCTCAGTTCTCTTCTATAATATTTTTAACGCGGCCTACCTGTCCGTCGTCCAGCATTACTTTTATGCCGTGTGGATGGTGCGGGGATTTGGTAAGGATTCGTTTAACAAATCCTTCCGTCAACTCCCCGGTAAGCTGGTCTTTTTTCAAAACAATTTCGACCAGCATGCCCGGTTGGATGTTTTTGCGTTGCCTGCCGTCCATTAGTCCTTGTACATTCTTTCGCGTTGTTCCTTAATCTTTTCGTCAGTGATGTAATCGTCGTAATTCATCAGCTTGTCGATTATTCCGTTGGGCGTGAGTTCGATCACGCGGTCACATACCGATGAAATAAAGGTATGGTCGTGCGACGACATGAAAACATTGCCAGGGAATTTAACCAGGTTGTTGTTAAAAGCCTGGATCGATTCAAGGTCGAGGTGGTTGGTCGGTGTATCCAGGATTAGTGCGTTGGCATCAAGCAGCATCATTTTGGCGATCATACAACGCATTTTTTCTCCACCCGACAATACGTTTACTTTTTTGTAGATTTCTTCTCCGGCAAACAACATTTTTCCGAGGTATCCGCGAATGTAGATTTCGGTGGTGTCGTTGGTAAACTGGCACAGCCAGTCGAACAGTGTCATTTCTCCCTGGAAGAATTCTGAGTTGTCAAGCGGCAAATAGGCCGTTGTAATGGTTTGTCCCCACTGGAAAGTTCCAGTGTCGGCATCGCGGTGCCCGTTGATGATCTCGAACAGTGCAGTCATTGCACGGTGGTCGCGCGAAAGGAAAACGATTTTCTCACCTTTCTGCGTAGAGAAAGTAACGTCTTTAAACAAAGTAGTTCCATCAATACTTGCGCTCAGGTTTTCCACATCCAGGATGCGGTCGCCGGCTTCGCGTTCCGGTCTGAAAATAATACCGGGGTACTTACGGGTAGAAGGTTGAATTTCGTCCACGTTAAGTTTTTCCAGCATTTTCTTGCGGCTGGTGGTTTGTTTCGACTTGGCCACGTTGGCACTGAAACGCGCAATAAACTCCTGCAATTCTTTCTTTTTCTCTTCGGCTTTCTTGTTCTGTGCTGCCTGTTGTTTCAGGGCAAGCTGGCTACTTTCGTACCAGAAAGTATAGTTTCCGGCAAACAGCTTGATCGCACCAAAGTCGATATCGATGGTGTGGGTACTGATCGCGTCAAGGAAATGTCGGTCGTGCGAAACTACCAAAACTGTATTTTCATAATTCGACAGGTAGTTTTCGAGCCAAACCACGGTTTCAAGGTCGAGGTCGTTGGTAGGCTCGTCAAGCAACAGGTTGTCAGGGTTTCCAAAAAGTGCCTGTGCCAGCAGCACCCTCACTTTGTGGTTCCCGCTCATGTCTTTCATCAGGGTGTAATGAAAATCTTCTTTTACCCCCAGGTTGCTCAGCAGCGTGGCGGCATCGTTTTCAGCATTCCATCCGCCCATGTCGCCAAATTTTTCTTCCAGTTCGGCGGCTTTTAGGCCATCTTCTTCCGAAAAATCAGGCTTATTGTAAAGAGCGTTCTTTTCCTGCATCAGGTTCCACATTTCGGTGTAACCTTTCATTACAGTATCGAGCACCGTAAACTCATCAAAGGCAAAGTGGTCCTGGCGCAACACCGAAAGCCGTTCGCCCGAACCAAGGGTAACCGAACCGCTGGTAGCATCAATGTCACCTGATATTGCTTTCAAAAAAGTTGACTTGCCGGCACCGTTGGCGCCAATCACACCGTAGCAGTTGCCCGGAGTGAACTTGAGGTTAACGTCCTGAAACAATACGCGTTTCCCAAACTGAATACTTAAATTCGATACTGTAATCATTTTCTAATCCATTTTACCATTTAGCCCTCCGAAAAGGGCGTGCAAACGTAAGTAATTATTTGTGAATGTTTTCACTGAATTGAAGACGAAGGTACAACCAAAACCTAAACTTAATAATGAACTGGTTAAAAATTAAGCAGGCAAGACAAATTTGAACAATCGATGAATGGCTTAATGATGAGATTGTCGTGAAAATAAACAAACAGGACACTGATAACACAGGTTTTGCGGATGTTCACTGTTTTTGTTGTCGCTCTGCCGCTTGATTGCTTTTTAGGTACAGGTTACTATCGCCGTAACTCAGAAAACGAAAATCGTTTGCCAATGCGTATTCGTACACTTTTTTCCAGTCGTCGCCCAAAAATGCACTGATCAGCAAAAGCAGCGTGCTTTGCGGTTGATGGAAATTGGTGAACATACCACTGATTAACTTAAAGTTGTAACCCGGCAGAATGATGATCTGCGTGGAAAAACGAATCGCCTTTTCGTTGTTCTCGGCCAGGAAATAAATAATGTTTTGCAGTGCTTTTTCAATGCTGATGCTGGCCTCGTTTTCGTAAGGTTCCCATTGTTTTACCTCGGGATGAAAAGGATTGAAGCGTTTTTCTTCCAGCTGTAACCCGATCCAGTATAAACTTTCGACCGAGCGTACCGATGTGGTTCCCACCGCAATAATGTTGCTTGTGTCGTCCAGGAAAGACCGCAAAATACCGATCGGAATTTCAACCTGTTCGTGGTGCATGGTGTGCCCGTCAATGGTTTCTGATTTTACGGGCTGAAAAGTTCCGGCTCCCACATGCAGGGTCACTTCGCGGGTTTGGATATTCTTTTTGCGCAGGCCTCCAAAAACACTTTCCGTAAAGTGCAGGCCGGCAGTTGGAGCAGCCACCGAACCATCTGTTTTGGCATAAACAGTTTGGTAGGTTTCTTCGTCCGACTCTTCTGTTTCGCGGTTCAAATAAGGAGGGATCGGCAATTGCCCGATGTGTTCGATGATCTCGGAAAAATGAACGCCGCCGTTCCAGATAAACCGAATGTGAAAGGTGTTTTTTTCCTGTGCAATTTTTGCTGCCGTCAGGTTGATTGTTTTGCCGTCCAGCTCAAATGTATGCGTCAGAAATCCTTCTTTCCATTTTTTCGAATTTCCCACCATGCACTTCCATGTCACTTCCTCGGTTTGCTGAAAAGCAAGCTGGTGGTCTCCGGGTTCAAGCGGCTCCAGGCAAAAGATTTCAATTTTGGCACCGGTTTCTTTATAAAAGAATAAGCGGGCGTGAATTACACGGGTATTGTTAAATACAAGTTGTGCTTTGTCAGGAAGATAGCTGGTGCAGTTTTCGAAGATATCTTCTCCTGTTTTGCCATCTTTCCAGATAAGTAATTTCGACTTGTCGCGCTCCTTTAACGGGTATTTGGCAATCCGTTTGTCGGGCAACTCATAGGTGAAATCACTGATTTTTATGTCTTTGTACGAAGTCAAACCAATTATTATTTGCGGTGCAAAAGTAATATTTTCTTTGGTAGTGCTGTTCTTACTTTGAAATTGAAAACCGCAAAAGTGCAGGCAGAAAGTTTACCTTTGCACAAAACAATGTAAGATGATTAAAGTAGGAGACAGAGTAAAATTTCTGAACGACGTGGGTGGCGGCGTTGTAACCGGTTTCATCAGCAAAAGTATGGTGAACGTGGAGGGCGACGATGGTTTTGAAGTGCCATATCCCATTTCGCAACTGGTAAATGTAAGTGCGCCCGAATTAAATGCAAAAGGTACCGTTCCGCAAGCTGCTCCTGTTCCCGAAACAAAAGCAGCTGAGCCGGAATACATCGAGCCGGAAGGCGAAGTGATCAACGGGAAAGATGCCCCTGATTTTTACTTTTGCTTTGTTCCGAAGGATGCCAAAAATCCGTTGGCGGGAGAAATCGAGGTGTACCTGATTAACGATAGTAACTACAAAATTCTGTTTACTTATTCGTATTTAACCGAAAGTGATGTGAAAACGGCAGAAACCGGAAACCTGAAATCAAATTCAAGGTTGAAAATCGATTCGCTGACCCGGGAAGATTTGAGCAGCCTGCCGGATTTTGGATTCCAGGTATTGTATTTCAAGGATTCCGGGAATGAGTGGTTTCCGCCGGTAACCAAACGTTTTAAAGTAAACCCGGTGAGGTTTTACAAAGCTTCTACTTTTCAGCCAGGTTCGTATTTTAAACGGCCGGCCATGGTGTTGAAAATTACTGCCAATCCGTTAAAAGACAACCTGGATACGATCACCGAAGAGGATTTCAAACAGCTGGTGAAAGAAAAATCGGCGGCAGAAACACCGGTGAAAGTGCAGAAAAAGAAACCGTCGGATGAGGTAGTGTTTGATTTGCATATCAACGAACTGCTCGATCAGCCCGAAGGTTTGAGCAGCCGTGAGATGCTGGAAATTCAGCTAGAAAAGGTGGAGTCGGAAATGAGCAATGCCATTCGCGATCACGTCAAACGAATCGTGTTTATTCACGGGGTTGGACAGGGCGTTTTAAAACAGGAAGTGGCCAATGTACTTAACCGCAAGTTCAAAAAGTATTACTACCAGGATGCTTCTTTCAAAGAATATGGCTACGGAGCAACGATGGTGATTCTGAGAAGATGAGTTGATATGGGGCAAAGAAACTCTGCACCCGAAATGCCATACTCTTAACAATTTGATTACTTGTGCAGCGGCAGGCCACTTTATCGCTCTCCCGAGTTTTCGGGAGGGAGGAAAGTCCGGGCAACACAGGGCACCGTGCTTCTTAGCGGGAAGATCTTTGAAAGGGGATAGCAACATAACAGAAAATAACCACCTTGTCCCGATAGCTATCGGGACAGGGTACGGGTGAAAAGGTGTGGTAAAAGCACACCGGTGGTGGTGGCAACATCATCAGCCGTATGTCTCACGGGTTGCAAAGCCATGTATATTCCGGTTGTTTGCCGCTGTTGCGGTACAGCAGAACGGCCCGTTTTGTTCCTAACGCACAAAGGAACCGGAAGGGGTAGGCTGCAGGACCCAGGTAGTGATACCTGGGCTAGATAAATGATAAAGCTTTCCCGGGTGACCGGGATTGACAGAACCCGGCTTACAGGCCTGCCAGTTTTTTCTTTAACACATTTCCCTGAAAAATAAATTTCTGAAATTGCACGGCTTTTCAAATCCGGAAAACGGGTTTGGAGAAGGCAAATGATTTTAGCATTTTTATCCACCCAATTGCTATGACAGAAAAAAAGGATAACAGTGATATTGAGATTCTAAAAACAGAGGGAGTTCGAAAAGCCTTTGTGTTGAATCAACCTTTTGTACCGGCGTTTAGCGCCTTGCTACTGCTTAAACAGGGACGTCTTACTGTGAGGTACAGGCAAGAAGAACATGTGATTTCGGCTTATGATATGTTGCTGTTAAACCGCCTGGTGGTTGTCGAGTTGCTCGAGGTATCCCCAGATGCCGAAATGCTGATGGTTGCCATGGGGAATGATTTCCAGCACCGGGTGCCGGTGCGTTTCAACAAGCTGGATATGATCCAGTATTTTGCTACTTCGCCTGCTTTGCAACTGTCTTTTTCTGAAAATGAGTTTAACGATATCTGGGAAATTGTCCGGATTATGGAGGCCAGGCAGCACCATACCGGTTTTACTTTTACCATCGATCTGCTTCATACGCTGCTGGTGTCAGTTTCGTATATGATGGCCAAGCAAATAAGCGAAAATCTGCCGCTGAAAAACCGTTCCGATTCCAGACGCGAAAAACTGACGGTTGAGTTTATTCGCTTGTTGCATGTCCACTTCCGGCAGCAGCATAATCTTAACTTTTATGCCCAACGCCTGCGGGTGACTTCAAAACATTTATCCGAAAGTCTGAAGAAAGTAACCGGTTTTACCGGGCGCGAACTGATTAATATGGCGCTGGTTTGCGAAGCAAAAGTGCTGCTGGTGAATGATAATCTGAAAGTTGCCGCCGTTTCTGAACAGCTGAACTTTAGTGATCAGTTTGCTTTTAGCAAGTTTTTTAAACGGCTAACCAATACAAATCCCACCGAATACAGCCGTGGATTGCTTTCGTGTAATCCGTAGTTCAGACATGCTTTCCCGAAGATAGTCTATTCTGAGGCGCACAAAGAATATTGACATTTGTACCCTTTATGATTAGCAGAAAACGAAAACGCAGAAATGGATGAAAGAGAGAGAAAATAGCAATGTTCATCGAATGAACTCAATAGGTGTTTCTCTGTTGGATAGGGGAAACAATTGGATTGGGAATAATTGAGAGAGAAAACAGAAAACAATCGGCTTGATATGGAAGGATATTCACAAGCGGAGAGCAAGGGGAAAATCAGAAAATTGATCAGGAAAGTAAAAGGTGGACAAATCTCCGGTAATGGAGAAGGTTAGGCGTATTTCTTATATTTGTGCTTTTTGTTTTTATAGATTAGTACGGTAAGTTGCATTTATTCTATTATATGAGATATTTGGTTGGCCTTTTATTTGTCATTTTTTGTGCGAATTCTGTATTTGCACAGGAGGAGCAAAATGCCCGGTACAATATCTGGGTTTTGGGGATGAATATCGGAGATTTCACGGTAAAGCAAACGGGTGAAAACGGAAATCTGGACATACAGGCTGTTACTGATGTTGAAGTCAGACTGCTTGTTCCGTACCGCGTAAAATTTGTTCAAAACAGCACCTACAAAGAGGGAAGTCTCGCAAATTTTCATGTACAGACATTGAAAAACGGAAAGGTGAATTCGGATACAAAGCTCGGGAAAAGCGGCGATTCATATCTGCTGGTGAAAGATGGGGACTCAACCCTGGTGCATGAAAGCATAACCTTTAGCGGGAGCCTGCTTTATTTTAACGAGCCTGCCGGAATTTCGCAGGTTTTTAAAGAGCGAAGTGGCGAAGTGCAGAAAATCGAAAAAATAGATAATCATACTTACCGGATAAGCGACGAAAAAAACCGGAAAGCACACGAGTATAGTTACAAGGATGGAATACTGCAGGAGGCGGAATTAAAACACCCGCTGGCCACCGTTTACCTAAAAAGAGTGCTGTAGACTTTGAGTTGATATGATTGTATATTCTGACATAGAGCCTGTTTACTACCTGTTACCGTTTATTGGCTTTGTGGTAGGGCTGTTCGGAACCATGCTGGGAGGCGGTGGCGGATTTATTTTTCTTCCCTTGCTTACCATTCTGATTGGGGTTCCGATGCAAACGGCGGTCATTACTTCGCTGGTTGCCACTCTGCCGATCGCTATTGTGGGGACTGTGGGCCATTCCCGGAAATCAAACATCGATTTCAGAACCGGGCTGGTTTTTGCCTTGGCCGGAATTGCCGGAGCATTTGCGGGAGCCGGGATTACAAGCCTGATCAGCCCGGAACAGTTGCGGATCAGCTTTGGAATCTATTCGGTGTTGATTGCGGCTCATATTGCTTATGGTACGATGCGAAAAGATGAACCGAAGCAAAAGATGGAAACATCTTCCATCCCGTCGGGGATAAAGAACAAGGCCAAAGGTTCGTTCTTTGGCTTGTTTGCCGGAATTATTACCGGAACCTTTGGAACCAGTGGAACAGCCCCGGTGATTGCGGGGCTCTTTTCGATGCAGATTTCGTTAAAGCTGGTGATCGGAACTTCGTTGCTGGTGGTTCTGGCAAATACGGTTTTTGCGATTGGTGCTCATTTCCTGGTAGGCCAGATCGATTTTACACTGGTACTGTTTTTAACCGGCGGCTCGGTGATCGGGTCGTTGCTGGGGCCTAATCTTTTGGCTAAAATAAAAACAGACAAATCGGAGAACAAAGCCCGCTACATTTATGCGGCGGCAATGGTAATCATCGGAATTTTGATGATCACCGGGTTAAAGAAATAATTTATGAAAAGAACATGATTCAAACGATTTACTATATCATTCTTATTTATTTCCTGTTAGGTGGAATAGCGTTTTATTTCATCAACCGGAAAAAAGAACCCGCGGTTGCCCGGGAAAGTTATACAAAGTTTGGTGTTTACTTTCTCATCATCAACACACTGTTTTTCAGTATTACCATCAACTCGCTTGCGTTTCACTTTATCGCAGTATTTATTATTGCAGGTGGCCTGCTCGAGCTGATTGGTTTGTACCGCAGCAGCGGATTCCGGAACAAAAACTTCTTCCTGTTTTCGGTAGTGGTTTTTGTGGTTTTGTCAATCGGGTTCTTTTCGTTTAGCGGGTTCGACAAAGGATTGATTCTGTTTTCATTCCTGGTGCTTTCCATCTTCGACAGCTTTAGCCAGATAACCGGGCAGTTGTGGGGGCGAAAGAAATTGTTCCCCGAAATAAGCCCCAAAAAAACAGTGGGCGGACTTGTGGGCGGAACCCTGGTGGCCCTTGTAAGTAGCTTTTTATTAAAAGATTTATACGCCGGAAGTACAGTGAGTGCGCTTGTTTTAGCGGTAGGCGTAGTTGCTTTTGCCTTTGCCGGAGATTTGTCGGCTTCGTTTTACAAACGAAAATTTGGAGTTAAAGATTATAGTAAACTGATTCCGGGACACGGCGGGCTGCTCGATCGTTTCGACAGCCTGATAGCCGGCGGAGCCTGGGTAGCGCTGTATGTGCAGCTTTTTAGTTTTTGAAAGTATTTTATAGATAGAAATGGGAAATATTGTTGTTTTATCATTTGTGTACCTGGTCGGGATCGTATTGCTGCTGGCATTTAACGAGTTAAACTATCGGAGGCTAAATCTGAAAGGAGAGTTCACCCGTAAATTTGCTCATTTTGTGGCTACTTTGGCAGTGGTACCCTTTCCGTACATAATTCCGTCGCACTGGTATGTTTTGGTGCTGGCCATTTTGTTTTTCCTGGCACTTTTCATAACGCAGTACAGCAAACAGTTAAAGTCAATTCACGATATTGAGCGAAAATCTATCGGCAGTTACTTGCTTCCCCTCTCAATTTATGTTACCTTTTTAATAGCAAACCTGCTTGACAATAAGTTCATTTACATTTTGCCCATGCTGATTCTGGCCATTTGCGACCCAATTGCGGCCATTCTGGGGATCAATATTAAAAACTACAACGGTCGCATCGTATTATTTGGGCACAAATTCAACAAAACATGGTTAGGGTCGGGAAGTTTTCTGGTTACCAGTTTCGTGATCAGTTTGATTGCACTGTACTTTCACCGGCATGTATTCGATCTGAAAACATTTTTACTGGCAACTTCTGTGGCTGTAGCAACCACGGTTGGCGAACTTATTAGCTGGCGCGGGTCTGATAACCTGACCATCCCGCTTAGCGCAGTAGTGATTTTGGTTTTATTTCTTTAACAGAATAGTAAAAACGATATATACGGTAGTAGAACTACCTCTAGAAGAAAACAAGAAACATGAAAACGATTGTTATTAACGGAGCAAACGGCTATGTAGCAGCCAACTTTATCAAGGAGCTACTCTTGGAGGATTTCAGAATCATTGCCTTGGTAAGGACGGGAAAGCTCCCGTCGGAAGAGAGAATGAGCAACATGCTTACTGATTTGAACGAAGGAGAGGAAATTAAATCCGACAACCTGAAGGTGTACGACTATTCACTCGTCGATGGAAATTTCTCCATCCCGGAAGAGCAGTTGCAGGAGATCTTTCAGGGCGATGTGGATTATTTTCATTTTGCGGCGAGTCTGAAATATGATTTCAAAGCAAAGGATGAAATCTTTCAGACAAACCTGGACGGAGTGCAGAATTCAATGAAAGTATTCTCCAAGTTCGCATCGGAAAGTTCACGCTTTTTCTTTATCAGTACCGCTTATTCGTGCGGAATTATGGACGGAAGGTTTGAAGAGAAATTCTACGACAACGCCGATATTTCCATGTTCCGCAACTATTACGAGCAATCAAAACGATTTGCCGAAAACCTGATCAGAAAACAAATTGAAGAGGAGGGATTGAATGGACATATTTTACGTTTATCGCAAGTAGTTGGAAACAACAAAACAGGAGTAACCAAAACCGATTACGGAATTTTTGATTTTGCCCGCAGGATTCAAAGTCTGGCCAACCGGCACCCTTACCGGAAACTACGTGTAAAGGTAAACCCGGAGACCACTCAGAACCTGATTCCGATCGATACCGTAGTAACTTACCTGATGCAGGTTGTGAAGATTGCTGACTTGCCAGTGATTTTGAATGTAGTTGCCAAAGAAGGTATCCGGAATAGTCTCATATTAAGTTGTCTGAGTGAATTGCTTCCGGTTACGCTTATTCCTCAACCCGATCTCGACGTTTCAGAGATGGACTCGTATGAGCGGATTGTTTCCATTGGCATGTCTTTCACCAACAGTTATACAAATGTTGATATGAACTTCGACACCACAAAACTGGACGAAGTGATGCAGGTGGAAGAAAACGAGGCAAGTGAAGCATCCATTCGGGCCATGTTGGAATATTTTTTGGACAAGTCGTCGGAAAAAAAAGCCCGGATTGCCAGTTAAGAAGAAAAGAAAAACAGAACTTAACAGAACATAATTCGTGTAACCGGTACCGGAATCATTTTCCGGTGCGGGTTGCATGTTTTCTTATACAACACCCGGTAAAAGTGCCGGGAACATTGATGAATAAACAATTATAGACAAATGAAACAGATTACAGTAAGAGGGGAAAAAATATTGAATGTG
>JBKDZK010000345.1:0-5741 GCA_047971205.1 Draconibacterium sp. | reverse complement strand
GTATTTGATTGTAAGGCAAATATAGCCATTGAAACGAGCATGACAATACTTTTAGCGCCTGCAACAGGCATTAAAATGATGCAGGTTTTATCTTTGGGGGACGGCTGGAGCCGGTGGCTTCGAAGAAGTACCGGAGTAAGCCGGGGGGGACAGCAACCCTCTTTTTCTGTCATTGGCAGCCGAAGGAGAAGCAATCTATCCCGCTTCTCCTGCTCCACAACATATTGATTGTCAGCTGTGTTTTTTATAATTTGCCAATACGTTAAAAGCCGGCACACAGATTAACCGACAAGCATTCGTTTATTCTGTAAGACTTTTAAATTCATTCTTAATCCTCACATGTACCTTCTGGTACATGTACCCACCTTCCGAAACCGTTGGCGCGGATACGAAAAAGGCCACCTGCCCGGCCTGTCTGTCTGTATAAAGTATTGCTAAATGAATATTTCACTTTTAAAAGGTAAGCTACTGACCCCACCTAACCTCCCCGGAGGGGAGGAACTATCCCCCTTTGGGGGATTTAGGAGGTTTAACTGTCATCGCTACGTTCAAACCGCAAGTGGTTTCATTTTTCAATCGTCTTTTCAGACGGGCCTGTCAGCCCGGAAAAGCTTGCAAGTGGCCTGTCAATAATCTTAAATTATCAACTTTTTAAATGTAACAAAAATGGCCAATATTGATGATTACAATTATCTTTTAGCCGACATTCAGGCGATTCCCGACGAGGAAGTCCGGGAGCCGATGATCCCGGTGGATGTGGCTTTGCAGGAAGCCGAAAACCTTCATCACTGGAGTTTAGACGATGCAGCAGCATTGGCAGTAGTGGGTATTACTGCCGACATGATCAATGCACTGCCCGTACGCGCCGGTGCCTGCCGCGAAGCACAATCGATCTGGAACAAAGATTACCGCTCGCAGCAGGAAGCCCAGAAACAGTGGGCGAACAGGCCCCTGATGCCTACACTCTCCGCGATGACCTGATGGCATCGCTGCGTTTTGCCTACCGGAAAGACGAAGCCCTGCTAAGCCGGGTAAGTGCTATCACCGAAGGCAGCGGACATGCCGATATGATCCAGGATCTGAACGACATCGCTGTGCTGGGGGGCGCTTATCCTGATCCGCTTACGGCCATCGGTTTCGACCTCGATCAGCTTGATGTGGCAGCTACGCGTGCCGACGAGCTGGCCGACCTGCTGGCCGAAGCCAACGGCGACAAGGCCGATCCCAACCAGTCGAAGCTGATCCGCGACAAAGCCTACACGCACCTGAAAGCACTGGTCGACGAGATTCGCGAAGCCGGGAAATACGTGTTCCGCAACGACACCCGGCGGTTTAAAGGCTATGTAAGCGACTACTGGAGAAAGCAAAACCGGAAGAAAAGTGATAGCGATAGTGAAGTGACTGAATAGCGGTGTTCTGTTACAGTTTGGGGCGCCCTGTTGCTTGCAGGCCCTCCCTGTTGCAAATATCCGTTTCCAGTTTAAATTTTGGCACTTCCTGTTAAACCGGGAGCAAAAAAAAGAAACTAAGTTTTAAAAAAATCACAACAGGACGTGGAAAAAGATAACAGGGCGCCGAAAAAAGCGACAGGAAATCGAAAAAATGCGACAGGGAAGCAAAAAAAGCTACCGGGACCGGAGGACGATGGTTTTACTCACTCCTTGCACAAGTTTTTAGACTTGTACGCCAAATCAGCGCTAAGCGGTTCCAAACCGCTAAGCGCTTAAAGAGCAAGAGTGCAGCTGGCTTCTCCCGATGGCTCGGGATCGCCATGACGAGTAGTTAGGTGATACCCGGCAGCGGACATCGGCAAACATTCTCGTACAATGTTCCTTTCGAAAAGCACTAAGCTATTCTCTGTTATAAAATTCATGGAATAAAGGTTACTTTTGGCTTTTCATATAAATCTATGCAGGTTATACGAAATATAAAGTACACTTTATTTGGAACTGCTAACCGGACTAAGATATTTAGAAATGTTTCATGGGCAGTTGCGGGGAAAATCGTAAATGTTCTTTACGGTTTAATTATCGGGGTTTTGGTGGCAAGATATTTAGGTCCTGAGCAATTTGGGTTGATGAGTTATGTAACTAGCTATGTGACTCTTTTCTCAATAATTGCAACATTTGGGATGGATAATATCGAAGTTCGTGAATTGACAAAAAATCCTGAAAATAGGGATGTTATTCTTGGATCTTCCTTTTCATTTCGACTTATTCTCTCATTCTTTGCCATTATTCTGGTTCTCATTACATTATTAATTTTCGAATCAGATAGTTTTACTATCATCATGGTGATGATATATTCTTCTTACTTAATTGCAGGTTCATTCAACGTTATTAAAAATTATTTTACGTCAATTCTTTTAAATGAATACGTAGTAAAAACAGAAATTATTAGAACGTTTTTCGGGGCCGGGATTAAGGGTGTGTTACTCTTTCAGCATTGTTCGCTAAAATGGTTCATAATAGCAAATACAATTGATTTTTTTCTTATTGCTGGAGGATACGTTTATTCATATCGAAAAAAAGTTGACATGCTGGGAAAGTGGAAGCTTAATTTTTCAATGATTAAGTTTTTAGCAAATGAATCGTTTCCTTTGCTCTTGTCTGGTGCAGCAGTAGTTGTATATCAGAGAATTGACCAAGTAATGATTCGTAATATGATAGACAATGAAGCATTAGGGCAATTTTCCGTAGCATTGCGTGTGGCTGACATGATTATTTTTGTCCCTTCCGTTATTGCAACAACCATAACACCGATTTTAGTGCAAGAACTCAATAAAGGTTATGACGCATACAAAAGGAAAAGGCGGCAATTTGTTGATCTAATGATTTGGAGTTCAATTATCATGTCTTTGTTTATTTCAGTAGTTGCAAACTTGATGATTACATTATTATTCGGAATAAAATATCAGGAGGCCGTTGGAGTGTTGCAGATCATGGCTTGGAAGACAGTAGGGATTGCTTTATCTAGTGCTTCGGGACAATTGATTATTATTGAAGGAAAACAGAAATTTGTAGTATTTCGTAATGTCATAGGTGTAATCTTATGTGTTGCTTTTAATTTTATTCTTATCCCACGATTTGGTATAATTGGTTCTGCCTGGACAACACTGATTTCTGTATTTTTTGCAGGGTATATTGCGAATTATTTAATTCCTCCATTTCGGGAGATTTTTAGATTACAAACTTCATCTTTATTGCTAGGTTGGAGGTCCGGATTAAAAATACTAAAATCGAAATAGCATGAAAAAGGGATATGTATTAAAACAGATTAGTAAATTAATAATAGATGTAAGAATGATATTGACTTTTTGCATCGAAGCTAATTCGTTCTTTTGGATTCTTTTGAAGCATAATGCTTCATCACCCCTAAAAAAAACAGCAGAGAAACTTCAATACTTGATTCTAAGGGAGACACATGTTATTGAAAAAGGAATGTCGATGAAAAATCCGAGAAAAGGATTTGGACAAGAAAAGGTAGATAAACTATTGGAGAAGTTTCTGGCTTACTCCAAAATTAGAAATGATGATTTTTTGCTTTACCCGTTAAGTGCAGTGAAAAAATATATTGATTATTCGAAGAGTAATAGTGTTCAGGTTCCTAAGATTGAAGAGTCCTATAATCAGTTAATTGTTGGTAGATATTTAGTTGATAAGTTTATAGATGCTGGCGTTAAGACTATCGCAAGAGAAGATATTTGGATGAAATCGAAAATAAATTTTAAAGATTTTGTGCAAAGCAGACATTCTATTCGATATTTTTCTGAAGATGAATATCCTAATCTTGACACAATAAAAGCTGCTCTTAAAATGGCACAAAGAACTCCCTCTGCTTGTAATCGTCAAGCGTGGCGAGTATATGTCTTTGGAAAAGAAAAAACATTAGAATTATTAACATGGCAGGGAGGAGCAAGAGGATTTGAAAGTGATATTCCTATGTCTATTCTAGTTACTGCAGATCTTAATGGATTTTTGCATTATGAGCCGCATCAACCGTACGTTGATGGAGGGATGTATACAATGACTTTAATTTATGCATTACATTCATTAGGATTAGGTACCATTCCTTTATCAACAGGTTTTGCAAGTAGTAAGGTTAGGACACTCTATAAAAAATTCAACATACCTAAAAATGAAGTACCGATTGTTATTATTGGAGTAGGATGTTTAAAAGAGGAGTTTAATGTGGCTGTTTCCCATAGAAACTCAATTGATAAAGTGGCTAAAATCAATATATAGAATCATGAGAATAATCGTAGTAAATCAGCCGTTAAATAATAGAGGCGATGAAGCAGCTCATCGTAGCTTGATGCTAATGTTAGAAAATCGTTTCCCCAATGATGAGAAATTGGTTTTGTTTGTCGGAGCGAATCAAAATAGCATTAGACAATTTGAAGTTTTTCCGGAGAAAAACAAATACCTCAACATCAAGCCATGTCTAAAATTCTTTTTTTCAGTACATTTAGTATTTAGGTTCAATATTGTAAGACTTTTTAGGTACATACACCCAACTCATTACGAGGTTTTTAGAATTATCAAAAATGCGGATGTGGTAGTTTGTGCTCCTGGAGGAGTATGCATGGGGGCATACCAAAACTGGGTGCATATTTGGTTACTTAACGTAGCTTTAATTTTAAAAAAGAAAGTGGCTTATTACTCACGGTCGATTGGGCCATTCCCAGAAAGTAATAATTCGCAAAAAAGATTTAAAAGAATTAGTTTGAGAATCTTAAATCAGCTTGATTTTGTTTCGCTTCGTGATACGTTCAGTCAAGAACTTGCGAGTCAACTGGGAATTAAGATTACACCTTCTATTGATACCGCATTTTTAAATATGCCAGCTTGCAATATCCCAATTGAAGTCCAAAAGCTTATTAAAAATGAATATGTTGTATTTGTTCCAAATAAACTTTCATGGCATCCGTATTTCAAAGAAGTTTACTCGGCCTCCTTAGATCATTTTTATATCTCAGTGTTGAATACCTTATTGGATTCCCGAGAAGGGATTCAGGTTGTTATGCTTCCTCAACTTTTTAATACTGGGGAGAAAAATGATATCAACTATTTCTATCACTTAAAGAACATTGTGAAAGATGATAGAGTTATAATTATTAACGATCAATTTAGTTCGGATATCCAGCAAGCAATTATTTCGAAATGCTCTTTTCTGGTTGGCGCAAGGTACCACTCTATCATTTTTGCTATTAATAATCAGATCCCATTTGCTGCCCTTTCTTATGAACACAAGATGTCAGGGTTGTTGGACATGTTAGAACTAAACGATTTTCAAATAGATCTTCAGACTATATTTAAAAACAATATTTATTTTAATATTGAAGGTGAAAAGGCATTTAAAAAGCTAGAAAACTGTATCGTAAATCCTATAAGTAAAGAGGTTCTAGGAGCGAAGAAGCTTATCGCTGAAGAGATTGCACTAAATTGTGCAAATGAATTTGCACAAAAATTTGGTGGAATATAATAATTTGCCATAGAAGTTATATGTTGATATTTACAATCTTAAACTTTTTTGAAAGTCTAATTAGAGAAGGAGATTTTGCAATAATTACTTTTAAAAAATGATGCATTTTTTGTGGTTTGACTAGTCTCGCATAATATTTTGCTTTTTCGTATTCATCAAAATATAGTGCAGCTCTAAGTAGATGAATATATATGGAGTTTAGAAAGTCAGTTTCGGAATGATTTGCTCGTGGATATTTTGTAATAAAATATTTTTTG
>JBKDZK010000344.1:0-2080 GCA_047971205.1 Draconibacterium sp. | reverse complement strand
AAATCAAAAATGCACAAAAAAAGTCAATATTACCGAGACTTTACCGAGAACAAGACTTTTTTCTGAAAACTGTTCTCAGAAAATCGCATAACTCGCTCTATTTCAACATTTAAATTAACCCGAATTGACTCGATTTGGTATTGAAAATCACCCTCAAAATGGGTACTTCTAAGCATTAATCGAGAACAATTTTTCTTTAAAAATTTAAAATTGAGAAAAATGAGAATGACGATTAACTTTTTAATGAAGAAGGCCAGACAGAAAACCAATGGGGAGCTACCTGTCTATGTGAGATTTACGCTAAAATCAAAACGAGTAGAGCTTTCTACCGGAATTTATTGTCATCCTGATAATTGGGATGAAGTTGGCCAACAAATAAAAGGCAGAAATGATAAACACTATAAGTCATTCAGAAAACGCCTTGCTGCTTTTATTAAATACCACTACAGCAAAAAGGATTATCCGGTTGAATCAATCGACTATAAATTTTTAGATGCCTTTGATGTTTATCTTAAGAAGAGATTTAAGGTTCATCAAAAATTCAGTACTCTACGTTTTTCAGGCATCGAAACTCCTCATTTTTTTGCTTAAAACAGATTTATCAACATAAAATAATACCTTTTAATTAAAGGGAAGATTGCCCAAAACCCTTCTATTTGTTTATAACTCAAATCAACAAAATTGCTTGAAAAGACTTAAAATTGTAAAACGATTAGGGTTATTGTCAAATTAATCTTTTGACAATACGAGAGAGGGAATCCCGTGCAAATCGGGAGCTGTACCCGCAGCTGTAAGTCCAGTAATGTGTTTTTGAAAATCTTTTGCCACTGTTCGTCAGCCGACGGATGGGAAGGCTTCAGAAACCGGACGAGCCAGAAGACCTGCCATAATCCAATTTTAATTAGACTTTCGGGAGTTAGAGTCTGGTTCAGGATTGAATTACATCCGTTTCTTTTTACAAGACAAGCTGTATTCCGTCTTTGCACCTTCAACTTCTGATAGATTGTTTTACATTGAAAAACAACGAATAATGAAGGCAAAATTAATCGGACGCACATCGGTGCGCGACAACATTAAACTCAGCGAGAATCCCTCGTATCCCGTTTTTCGCGAATTGTACGAAAAACAAAAGAAAGCCATTTGGTTTCCCGAAGAACTCAATATTCAGCAAGATGCACTGGATTATCATCATCTTTCAACCGAGGAGAAAGATTTGTTTGACACGGCAGTCGGCTATTTTTCATCATCCGAATTGCTGGTGCAAAACGTGTTGGTTAATGCTTTTTTTCCTTTGCTAACCGATCCACACGCGAAAATGAGTTTTAGCACGCAGCTTTTTATGGAAAACATTCACAGCGATTTTTTTGAAAGTGTGTTGCAATCGTTCGGGATGGATCATGCTGCGATGTACGATGTGGCATTCAGTGATCCGTACTTGCGAAAAAAGCAATCGTTGATTGTGGAAGAAATTGATAAAATCAGCTATGGGCAAATCAACCCCGAAACGCTGGAAGGGCAAAAACAGGTTTTACGTGCTGTTCTTCTGAATAACATTGTACTGGAAGGTATTTTCTTTTATTCAAGTTTCGCGCACTTTTTTGCCATGAAAGAAATGGGTAAAATGAAAAATGTGGCTTCGGGCGTCGAGTTAATTCTGATTGACGAGTCGCTTCACCTGCAAATCGGAATTGAAGCCATTTTGATTATGCTTGATGAAAGCCCTGAGATTGTGGAGGATGAAGGGTTTGTAGCCGAAATGCGCGATATCATTCTCAAAGGCCTGCAGTTGGAATTGGATTACATCCGCTCCAAATTCGGGCAGCGCAGCTTGCTGGGAATGTCGTATCCCGAGCTGGAAAAATACCTGAAATACATTACCGACCGCCGTCTGGTGGAACTGGGTTTCGATCCCGAATTCAGCATTACCGAAAATCCACTCCGGTTTCTTCAAAAAGAAGATATGAAAAAGCTGATCAACTTTTTTGAAGTTTCATCCACCGAATACACCAATTATTAAAATTTGAAAACATGCACAGAACCGTTATCAAAAGAGATGGAAGCGAAGAACGTTTTCGCACAC
>JBKDZK010000343.1:0-2505 GCA_047971205.1 Draconibacterium sp. | reverse complement strand
CATGCCAATAAATTTTTCAACTATGTAAACGAGCGTGGTGGAAAAGTAGAGTTGAAAGCGATTGAGCAGATGCCAACCGAGTGGAGTGGCATTATTGAGGTATACGAAGCCACATTGCAACACGAACAACATGTAACCACTTTAATCGATAACCTGGTAGATGTTGCGTTGGAACAGAGAGACCATGCCACGCAAAGTTTCTTGCAGTGGTTTGTTGACGAGCAGGTGGAAGAAGAAGCCAACGTGAAGGAAATTCTGGATACGCTGAAGCTTATCAACGGCCAGGGCAACGGTATTTTCATGCTCGACCGTGAAATGCGTTCCCGTAAGTTTGTGGATACTACTGTAGCCAAGTAATTAGTACAATTATATAATAAGGAAGAGGCTACAGTGTTGTAGCCTCTTTTTTTTCACTCAGAAGAGGGTTAAGTCCGAAAAAGCCGAGCTCTTATTCAAAACAAAAAGCAAACGAACATGACAATCCAGGAGGAAATACTCACAAGGTACGAGCATTTAAAGGAGTTTTGCCAACGTACCTGGGACGATGGATCCATGATAAGGCTGGAAAATGCTTTCGATTTTGCCCGCGAAATACTGGGCGAGCACCGTTTTTCGCACAATGAAGTAATTCTGGGGCATTCGCTGGATGTGGCTTCTGTAATTGCCCTGGAAATTGGCCTGGAGCCCGATTCGGTAATCACCGGGCTTTTGCACAATGTTCGTTATGCCGGCTTAAAAGAAAAGGCAACACACGAAGAAATTGCCAGTAAGTTTGGCGAGCATATTTTTTCGATACTCGATGGGATGGCAAAAATCAATGCCATGGGCACCGATACCATTGATCTGCATTCGGAGAACTACCGAAAGCTGATGCTGGCCCTGGCAGGCGATGTGCGTGTTATCCTGATAAAAATAGCCGACCGCCTGCAGGTAATGCGTAACCTTGAATGGTACAGTGTGGAACAGCAGCCGAAGCTGGTAAGCGAAACCCTGCATTTGTATGCTCCGCTGGCGCATCGTTTGGGATTGTATAACATTAATTCTGAAATGCTGGATTTAAGCCTCAAGTTTCAGAAATCCGAAGAATACAACTACGTAGTAACCCGCCTAAAGGAAACCGAAAAAGAACGGGCTGGTTTTGTGGCTGAGTTTGTAAAACCCATCGAAAAGAAACTGAGCAAAAGAGGCCTTCAGTTTTCGATGAAAGCGCGTGCCAAATCCATCTCCTCCATTCATAATAAAATGAAGAAGCAGGATGTGTCGTTTGATGAAGTGATGGATTTGTTTGCCATTCGGATAATCCTGGATTCAAAACCGGAAGATGAAAAAACGGATTGCTGGATGGCTTATTCTATCGTAACCGAAGAATACCAGGCGAATACAAACCGTTTGCGCGACTGGATCACGATTCCGAAATCAAATGGCTACGAATCGTTGCACACTACGGTGATGGGGCCGCACAACAAGTGGGTGGAGATACAGATTCGAACCCGCCGAATGGACGAAATTGCCGAGAAAGGCCTGGCTGCACACTGGAAATACAAAGGCGGAAGGTCGTCGAACATTGATTCGTGGCTAACCGGCATCCGCGATGTACTTGAAAATCCGGGATTGAACGTGGTGGATTTTATCGATCATTTCAGAACCGATGTTTACAGCGACGAAATATTTGTTTTTACACCCAAAGGCGATTTGCGAAAGTTACCGCAAGGCGCTACTTTGCTGGACTTTGCCTACGAGATCCACTCAAAACTGGGAGATACCTGCGTTGGCGGACTGGTAAACGGGAAAAAGGTAACGCTAAAATACAAACTGAAAAACGGCGACCAGATTTCGATCGATACTTCGAACAACCAAAAGCCCAAAATGGACTGGCTTGATTTTTTGGTGACCTCAAAAGCCAAAAACAGAGTTCGGAACAGTTTGAACGAAGAGCGTAATACGCAGGCTGCACATGGGCGTGAGATTTTGTTACGCAAGTTTAAAAACTGGAAGCTGGAGTTAAACGACGATGCCATTCGGAAAGCGCTAAAGCATTTCAATTTTAAACTGGCCGTGGATTTCTATTACGAAATTGCGGGTGGGAAAATAGATTCGCTGGAGGTGAAGGCCTTGTTTGTGGAGAAAGAGGAAGAAGATGCCCGCAAAACGGTGGAGGAGTTACTGCCGCAGGCGCAAACAAAAGACTTTAATTACGGTGGCGGCGACGATTTTCTGGTAATTGACAACAATCTTAACAATGTAAATTATAAATTGGCGCAATGTTGCAATCCGGTTTTCGGAGACCGTATTTTTGGCTTTGTTACCATTAAACACGGGATCAAGATTCACCGCGACAGGTGTCCGAATGCGCTGCAAATGAAGGAACGTTATCCGTACAGGGTTATCAGGGCAAAATGGAAAGAACTGTCGAATAAAGGATCGTTTCTTACCACGCTGCATGTTTCGGGAACCGACGAAGTGGGGATCATCGGTGAAATAACACACATTATCTCGAAGGATGTG
>JBKDZK010000342.1:0-3105 GCA_047971205.1 Draconibacterium sp. | reverse complement strand
TCTGATTACTGGGAGTACAAAAGATACAAGTTGAGTCAGTTACCCTCTTTCAGCTTTAATGTTAATCCATTTAGTGCTAACCGGTCGATTACAGAAAGATATGATTTTGAAAATAATATAGATGTTTTAATAGAGAGTGGCTCAATTAGTTCCAGCGGAGGGATGAGTATTTCTCAAAAAATACCGCTAACTGGAGGTAGTATTTCGGTTGGTAGTAATATTTCACGAATTCAGAATTTTGGAGACAATGAATACACATCTTATGGTGTTACTCCAATTCGTGTAAGTTTGTCTCAACCTCTATCTGCACACAATCCATATAAGTGGGATAGACAGGAATTGCCATTAAAGCTAAAACGGGCAAAATCAAAACTAGTTCAATCGGAACAAGAGCTATTAAAGGAAACAGTAGTTTTGTTTTTTGAGGTACTAAAAGCCTCGCAGTTACATGAAGTGGCCAAACAGGAAGCGAAGAATTCCGACACTTTATTTTTCTCCGGGAAGAAGCTACTCGAAATAAGTAGGATTACTCCCACTGAGTTGTTGGAGCTGGAGTTAAAAAAGACTAATGCTCGAATCTCATTATCTCAGTCCAGACAGGATCTTAATGATGCAAAGTTTAACTTAAATCAACTTCTAAAAGGAAATCTATCGTTTGATTTTATCCCTTTAGTCCCCGATACGGTGCCTGACCTAGACCTAAATTATTCAGATTTATTGGATATGGCTCGTACCGTAAATCCTTTTTATATAGAAATAGAACAGGAAAAAATTAAACTTCAAAAAAACTTAGATCAGGCAGAGCGAAAGAATAAACCAGGTGTTAGTATGAATCTGAGTTTTGGCTTGAACCAAGGAGGAAATACAATCAGGGAAGCATTTGAAAAGCCTCAAAATCAGCAAGCTGCTTCACTTTCACTTTCTATTCCTATTTTTAACTGGGGAATAAATAAAGGAGAATTAATGTTGGCTCGGAGAAATGCTGATTTAGCAATATTAAAAATCGAAACACAAATATCAGACTACGAACAGGATATCCTAAAAAAAATAATAGAGAACAAAATTAATTTCGACATAGTACAAAGAGCAAATGAAGCAAAAGTTCTGGTCTCAAGAACGTACGAGATAAGGTTTAAACAATATGAGATTGGTGAGCTTACTTTACAGGAATTAAATCAGTATTACCTGGATTTGTTGAATGCACATAAAAATTATATAGATGGATTAACCAAATTCTGGTTGAGCTATTATGAGATTCAAAAGCTTACGCTTTGTGATCTCAAATATAACAGGCCTTTAACGACAGAGTATGAATCTTTAATAGGTTTATTTAAGTGATTACTTTTAACTGTCAGAAATGAATACAGAATCAAAGCTAATCAAAAGCAAGTTAGGCTTATTACAATTAGCCGAACAATTAGGAAATGTTTCCACTGCGTGTAAGTATTTAGGCTACAGCCGGGATACTTTTTACCGATACAAAGAACTCTTTGAAGAAGGCGGAGAAGTCGGACTTAAAGAGTTAAGCAGAAAAAAGCCCAATGTAAAAAACCGAATTGCTGCTGAGATTGAAGAAAGGGTTGTTGCCTTTGCCATCGAGACCCCTGCATTCGGGCAAACCCGTGTTTCCAATGAACTCAAAAAGGAAGGGATTTTTGTCTCTCCAGCCGGAGTTCGATGCGTTTGGCTCAGGCATGACCTGGAAACCTTTAAAAAGCGTTTGAAAGCCCTTGAAGCCAAGGTAGCACAAGATGGTTATATTCTCACTGAGGCTCAAGTTGTGGCATTGGAAAAAGCGAAGGAAGAAAAACAGGCACAAGGCGAGATTGAAACCTATCATCCCGGCTATCTGGGAGCTCAGGATACCTACTATGTCGGCTATATCAAAGGTGTTGGGAAAATATACCAGCAAACCTATATTGATACCTATGCCAAAGTAGCAACAGCGAAACTCTACGACCCAAAAATAGCATTGGTTTCTGACGATATCCTGAATGATCGGGTGATTCCCCTTTACGACAGATACGGTATTCCTTTGATGCGGATCCTGACCGACAGGGGAACTGAATACTGTGGGGCAAGAGAACATCACGAATATCAGTTATATCTTGCCATTGAGGATATTGACCATTCCAAAACAAAAGCAAAAAGTCCGCAAACCAATGGCATTTGTGAACGTTTCCACAGAACCATGCAGGATGAGTTTTATGCTACTGCATTCCGAAAAAAGATTTACAACACAATCGAAGAATTACAGGCAGATGTTGATGCCTGGCTGGATTATTACAACAATCACAGACCTCATTCCGGGAAATACTGCTTTGGGAAAACACCTATGCAAACCTGGAACGATAGTCTGCATCTGGCAAAAGAAAAGCTGCTAAGCAATCAGTTTCAAAATGTTGTATCTTTAACGGTGTCAGATGAAACGGAAACAGGCTCTGGTGGCGACCAACCTGCAAGGGATAATCTGACCGACTGGAATGGTCAAAAGGGGCAATCCAGCCCCTCATTCCCACTAATCATTCCAAGAGAAAATGCCTTGGAAAACGCATTGCCTCGATAGAGGCAAAAATGCCTTACTGTCAGATCAAGTCTTAACTTTTACAAATTAGGCCTGTGTTTATGAGGCTCTTTCCGTCTCAACTCTTTGGGATATCACTGTCTATCAATATCGATATTGTTTGGACATTGAGGTTTTTGTTATACATCTAGGAAATATTCTTGAAACATCTGAATTTAAAATAAGGAGATTCTCATTTCTTTCCAGAATTTTATTGAAAACAGATTGCTCCGTATCTAAAGAAAACTCTATTTCCTCGTTATTCATAATCAAATTGATTTAGGGAATGATGAAGGACAATTAATGACAGAATGAATCTAGTTTAGATATATTCAGCATCACCCTCCTCCTACGAAATACTTACATTTTCGAAAAACAAGCCCTCCGGGTTTTCAAAAGCTTCCGACATACAGCCATTCATTTGCAAAAACGGAAGAGTTAATTTCTACCGTCCCTCTATCCTAATGTCAAAAAGACTTAACCTCGTAAACTTCGGTTAAAACTTTTTGAAACCCCGCATCAACACTTCCGCTTTTTTCATT
>JBKDZK010000341.1:0-1519 GCA_047971205.1 Draconibacterium sp. | reverse complement strand
CTTTCCCCCTTCACTCTTTACCAAAACAGGGTTTAGTGCCTTCAACATTGTATTCGAAAATGCCATAAGCTGACCCGCTATCTGGTTAGCGATACCTTGAGCAGCATTTACGATAACTCCGAAGAATGAATTCAAAACAATAGACATTCCCTGCATTGTAATAATACTAGAAGCACTATTCAATAAACTCCAACCAGCAAAACTGGTCATCTCTTTAAACAAGCTTTTATCGTAATAGCGTTTTGGCTTTATCTCTACTTCATCATACTTTCTATGACAATATATTCGAAGGATTAACAACAGAAAAATCGCTAAGCCAGCCATTAAAAAGCCATAACTAGCTAACTTATCTTGATTTGTATAAGTTACATAAAAGGCTATCCCCAACTTCGCAAAAGCTTCAATAATGCCGAGAATCGCCACAAAAAGCATGTTCTCATGAGCATTGACAACCGCATCATAAGGTACTGAAATCACTTTGACAAAGGTGCTTATGACCAAGAAATGATAAATAAGCTTGGCCTCATCCATCCTAGTCTGATCTATGTTTAAGACCCCTTCAAATAGGAAATACCCCAAAACTTCCAATAAAATGATGAGGATAAAACCTATGATCAAGTGAATGAGAATACTTACATTGAATATCTTCTTCTGCTTATCCTTATCCTCTTCGCCCTGGGCATAGGACATAAACCGCTGTGTCGCAGAAGCCATTGCACTGTTTAAAAAGGCTAACATAGCAATAGAGCCTCCCACAACATTAAAAATACCATAGTCTTCGGCACCCAAGGCAGCTAAAATCAGTCGGGTTGCATAGAGCGAGATAAAAACAGTTATAGCCATCCTTGCATAAAGAATGCCGGTATTAACTGCTACTCGTTTGGCAGGTTGCATAATATCTTTTAAATAGATTGGAAGTTAAAGTCGGGTTGTTACAAACGATTAGTTGTAATGACTTTTTAGAAAAGAAGTTCTAAAAAAGGTATGGAAAGTCCACTTAATTTCTTTTAGAATAATTACTTGAAATTCTAAATCGCCTCACTAAACCAATAGTATAACAACACCAATAAAAAACGCTTAACAGTCCATAGCTTCGCTTCGTACCTCCCAATTATCACTAATCAGTAGCCTACCTATCTATATAATGAAGATTTGAATCGTCTGCTAAGCCCGCTGCCTACATCCTTACATATAATTAATAAGTGTATACAGCTTCGCTACCTGACTCCCAATTTAGACTTGCTGTCTTCATGGCATTCCAGTAGCTTTTTTGTACTTCCAAATATCCTTTGAGATGTGTTATAAAACAATGGGTAATTTCACGTAAATACAAACTGCACCTTCTAAAAGGCCTGTAAATACTGATCAAATAGCAATAGAATACATAAAGAGAAAAGCTTTGACAAAGTCATCTTCCTACTAAAAATAGATAAAAAAGTATGGATCAGGATGTTGGGATTAAAGTTGCACTCACAGTAATGAGGGTTATTACCCATTCAATGTCTTATAATGTCATCAG
>JBKDZK010000340.1:0-6144 GCA_047971205.1 Draconibacterium sp. | reverse complement strand
GAAAATGAATTAATGGCTAAGGCTTTCATTGGTATATTTTTTAGTTTGGGTTAAACTTATATTTACGTTCTACTTTAAGAACCTTGCAATTTCATTGCAGCTACTTTAGTGTTCATAAATTGTATTTCTATGGCTGAAGAGTGAAGCTTGCAGCCCACAGTTGTGAATACTTTTCTTTTGTCTTGTGGTGTCTGGCTTTCGACCAATTATCAATTAATGACTCGATTATTTTTGTATAAAAATCGATGTATTCCCATACATCGTGGTTTTGTTTGATAACTTTTAGTGTAGGTTTTTTGTTACAATACCTTTGTGTGGGGAATAAGGCAAAAAAAGCCGCACAAGGCGGCTTTCCTGCATTACGTCAGTTTATTAGAAACTTAAGCTGATGGATGTATTCCAGGTAAATCCATTCCCAAAGAATACACGGTTGTCCATATTTATGCCTTCCCATTCAGGCTTTCCATCTTCTGAATGGATATTAGTGTCTGATTGAGATATAAATTGCTTGTTCAATACGTTGTTCGCATTGAATCTAAGTTTTAATACGCTGTTGTTTTTCAGATACCAGCGGTAAGAAATACCGGCATCTAGAAGTCCAAAAGATGGTAGTTCCAATGATCCTTCGTGGTTTTCTGCATCAAAAGCCTCTGGGTCGATGGCCGCAAAAAGTTTTGCATAATAGCGATAGTCTGCATCCACAGAAAGGCCTTTAATAATATTGTAATCAGCAAGTATCCCAAATGAAGTTTGTGCAGCATCGCCAACTTTAACATCATTCAGGTAAAGTGTATTCCCAGTTCCTCCGATTGGATTGCGATCCTCGTCCCAGATGTTGGCATCAACATCGCCAGCATATACCCAGTTTCCCAATGATCCAAAACCTCTTAGGGTGAAATCTGTTGTAGCTCTCCATTCAAATTCAACTTCAACTCCGGTATGTTTCTCTGCAACATTCTCGAATAAAGCAATGTCATCTCTGCTGCCATCTCCATCAAAGTCTCCTGTTTGGCGAATTTGTCTGTCGCTCCACTTGGTATAATATGCGTTAACATCTAAATCAAAGTTATGACTTCTGAATCCATAACCTACTTCTAGTCCTAAAACGCCCTCATTGCCAACGTCTTCATTAACGTCATTTAAATAATTCAGGAACAAGTCGTCGAAAAATGGCTGACGAGAATAATAGCCGGCATTAACAAACACATTATGTTGTTCACTGATATTATAGTTACCACCTGCTTTTAAGTTGAATCCTGGATGGTGGAGTTTTTCTGAGTTTTGCAAATTCGGGTCAGAGTACGAATGATAGTCGAAGCGTTGGTATGCCTGAGTCGAAACAGCTCCCTGAATAAAAGCGGAAACTACCTCATTTTTATATTCCAGTTGACCGAATGCTCCCATGTATGAGATACGTTCATTATTGTAATAATCTAGTTTAGCTTCTTGTGCGTCGTTTCTATTTTTCCAGAAAGCGTAGGGAGATGAACCATGCTCAACGGTATAAACAACTCCTCCCGGATACTGATCCTGAAAGCCTGCTCCATTGAAATTGTCATCCCAATATCCGTAGAGCCCGAGCAGATCATCAACCTGGCGATAGTGTTCTCCGTAGTATGTCCTGAAATCGGTTCCAAAGTTATAAGTGAGATTTTCATTTATTTCATGGTTAAAATTGATAACTGCACCTAACCATCTGTGCATGTTCATTGATGCACGGCGAAAAGTACCTGTTCCATATTTGCCAATGTTTTTCCCGTCAATATTAAAATCTTCTTCTGAGCTGTCTATTGCTTTGTTGTTTGCTACAATTTGATCGAAATCAATCTGCCCGTCATTATCGTAAATCGTTTGTCTGCTTGCTCCAAAAGGACCAGTTCCACCACCTTGCCCAACAGAAGCATATAAAACTGTTGAAAGTGAAGACTTGTCACTAATATTCCAGTCCCAGTTAAGGTTAGCTACAGGTTTGTGATAAAAGTTTTTTCTCCATGAGTAAACTTCCCCATTTAAATAGCCCCAGTTATTATTGAAGCGTTGCTCTTTATTACTTATGTCTCCGTCTTTGTTTAGATCATATTTCGACAGCTCTTTGGTGAAGTTTTGATTATGCCACTGAGGAGCTCCGGTAGCCGAAAAATTAAAAGAATGTTTATCTGAAGGCTTATATCCAACTGAAACAAAATATGTTTGTCCTTTACCTTGGGTTCCGTCGTTATATCCATCACCTTGCCAATGCGAAAGTAAAACACTCATCCCCCAGCCTCGATCATTCAGGCCCGTTGAATAAGATGCGGTATATTTTTGATATCCATTATTGCCAGCCATAACAGAAGCGCGTCCACCTTCTTTTAGGTCAGTAGCTTTCGTAACAACGTTGATGGTAGCACCCACAGAAGAGATTGCGAGCTTTGAAGACCCCAACCCACGTTGGATTTGTATTGTATTTGCTACGTCAGATAGTCCTTGCCAGTTTGACCAATAAACCCTACCGTCTTCCATTCCATTCACCGGCTGACCATTGAACAGTAAAGCAAGGTTTTCCTGAGAGAAACCACGAATATTTATACGCGAATCACCGTAGCCTCCTGCCTGACTGGCTACGTATACCGAAGGGGTGTTTTTCATCACTTCAGGAAATTCCTGGTTTCCTGATTTTGTCTGAATCTCTGCAAGTTTGATGGTTGATACGGCAACAGGGGTGTCTCTGTCTTTTGCCATGTCTATTACTCCATTGCCAACAATAACCACTCCTTCTAGTGAAATTGCGCTTTGTTTGACAGTTACTCTGCCAACGTTGATAGTTTGTCCACTTGTAACATTAACTTTCAGTTGATAAGTATCATACCCAATGAAAGAAATGTTGATGGTGTGTTGTCCGGCCTCTAATTGAAGCGTAAAGGCTCCATTGGCATTTGTAACGGTCCCATTGGTAGTACCCACCTGGACCACACTTGCCCCAACAAGTGCTTCATTTGTCTCATTGTCTACAACTACGCCCGTTAAGGTTCCCTGGGCGTTAGCCGCGATTGAGAACAGGCTAAGAAGAGCCATCAGTGTTAGCGAAAAAAGTGCTTTTTTCATGGAAATTAATTTGGATTAAAGAATTATAAAGATTTAAAACTTCTCATTTTAATTTGTAGAGTTTTTTTGTTTGAGGTACGCTTTTGACGTTGATATAATTTTCCAATCGTGCATTTGCTTTATTTCTAAATAACCAAAATTCATGTGAATAACAGTGCGTTTTTATTCCTTCTTTTTTCCTGTTATTTAGTGTTCTAACGACAGGGTAAAGGAAACCTTTCTTTGTGAACTTTATATTAACCAGAAGTTAAATTATTTAATGTGTTTTTCTTCCCTTCAGCCCAACTGTTGCGCGATTAAATTTGCTACTAAAAGTATTTAAAAACAAATGAACGCATATATAGTTGTTAAAAAAATTAACATAGTTTTTAACAAGTTATAAAGGTGTTTTCAACAGGTGTGCACACTGTTTTTTTCAAGTTTTTGAAAAGTCAAACCGCACATTATTGTTAAATATCAAAAAATCACGTCAGAATTCCCAAATTTTATTTGTCAATTAATGATTGCTTAAGTGTTTGTTAATTAGGTGAATGCGAAAAACGGAAAAAATATTTTCTAAAAAATATAGTACTATGTGTTGCATGGTACTAGAAATTATACATATATTTGTAATGCAAATAACAATGTAAAACTTAGTAGTTTTTTAAGGAAAGTTCTTTGTACAGTGTAACGGAAACAAAAAGACATCGTCTTAACAACAGAAAACAAGAAGCAGAAAAGCCTGAAAACAGGTCATGAAAACAAGAAACAATTAACAGAAAGCAGAAAACTAAAAACAGATCACCATGAAAACAAAAAACAATGTTCAGAAAGCAGTATTAAGATCAGCAGCCGTAATCGTAAGTCTTGTGCTGGTTAGTTATACGGTAAGTGCCCAGGGGTTTTGGGAAAGATTATTATCCAACAGTAGTTTTGGCGATATTGCCCTTGCGATGACCGAGACCGGCAAGATGAATGTAGAAGCTACCGGAACAAATACAGGTAACGCACAATTTGCCACAGAAGCGGAGCAGGCGTTGCAGCTGGAGAGCTGGATGATGGATTACTCAAAATTCTACACAGCAGCATTTCACATTGAAACAGCCAGCGATGCTGAGCTGACAATTGAGCCCTGGATGATGGACGAAAGTCTGTTTGAACCTGCCGAAAAGGCGCTGGAGCTGGAAGACTGGATGGTATCTGATGCAATGTGGAATATTTAGCAGACAGATAAACAGAGCTTAGGGAAATTAACAACAAAGGATCAATTAACGAGGGACACGTTATGAAGTTAGAAAACACAAAAGCACAGATGAGGAAGGGGGTACTGGAGTACTGCATTTTACTCGTTCTTGATGGAAAACCATTGTATGCCAGTGATATTATTGAGGCACTGAAGGAAGCCAAAATGATCGTAGTGGAAGGAACATTGTATCCCCTGCTTACCCGCTTGAAAAATGCCGGATTACTGGCATATCGCTGGGAAGAATCAACACAGGGACCACCGCGAAAGTATTACGAATTGACCGATTCAGGCCGCAATTTAATGGTCGAACTCGGCGATTCGTGGAGCGAGTTGGTAAATGCCATTGAGATGATAAAAACCAAGAATGCTTAAATCGTTACCGGATAATTTCAAACAAAAAACAAAATGAAGAAGACATTCACAATCAATATAAGCGGGACTATTTTTCACATCGAAGAAGATGCTTACGAAGTACTGCAAAAGTACCTGATCAATCTTAAAAATCATTTTGGAGGCGATGAAGAAGGAAAGGAGATACTTTCTGACATCGAAGCCCGTATTGCTGAGATTTTCAGCGCCAAATCGGACAACGACAAGAACGTAATAACGCTGGATTGGGTGAACGAAGTAATCCAAACCATGGGTACTCCGGAAGATTTTGCTGAAGAAGAAGGCGAAGACGATTCCATCGCATCGGAAACCAAACGGAAACGTCGCCTGTATCGCGACCCCGAACACCGGGTACTTGGAGGTGTTTGTGGTGGTATGGGAGCATATTTCAACATGGATCCGGTTATTCTGCGAATCATTTTTGCCATCCTTTTCTTTGCTACTACCGGCGCGGCATTGCTGGCGTACATTATTTTGTGGATTGCAGTGCCCAAGGCTTCCAGTACAACACAGCGCCTGGAAATGCGCGGACAGGAAGCTACGGTAAAAAATATTGAGAAATCGATAAAAGAGGAAGTAAAGGAGGTAAAAGAAAGCTATCAAAAATTTAAGGAGTCGGATACCTATTCAAAAGGCAGAAAATCGGTAGAAGGTGCCGGCGACGTGGTTTACAACATATTCAAAGTGATACTGAAAGTGTTTGTGGTGATTTTTGGCGTAGTGCTGATTATTTCAGGATTCTTTGGTTTACTCGGATTGATTTCTTCTATGGTAATCGGTCATTCGTTTGTATCCAGCTGGCCTTTGATTTGGAGTCCCGAAGTGTATGTTCCTGACATTCTGAACTATTTTGTTGAGCCCGGAACCGTTACCTTTGGGTTGGTTTTGGTAGGGGTTTTAATTGGCTTGCCTTTATTGGCCCTTCTTTTCTTCGGAACCAAGCTGGTTTTTCGTTATAAGTCAAACAACGCAGCTATTGTGTTGTCGATGATTGGGGTTTGGTTTGTGTCACTGATCGTGTTGTTGTCGCTGTCGGCCACGCAGGTAAAACATTTCAAAGACCGCTCGTCCATAACAACAAGCCAGGTAATTGATTGCGACTCTTGCGAGACACTGTATCTCAACATTGCCGAAAACAAATACGAAGATTACACCAGGCTGGATGCTGATATCGAAGGCTTTGATGTGTATGTGGTTGATGGCGAAGAAGTATTTGTGGGTGAGCCCGAATTGGATGTGGTTCGCTCCAGCTCCGACGAATTTGTAATAACCGTGAAAAGCGTTTCACGCGGGAGTTCGAGAGACGAAGCCAAAGAAAACAGCCAGCGTGTGATCTATCATTTCAATTCAAACGACTCGACCATTGTTTTTGATCCTTACTTTTTCCTTGCCAAAGACGATAAATGGAGAAACCAGGAAGTTTTTATTACCGTGAAAGTGCCTGA
>JBKDZK010000339.1:0-10083 GCA_047971205.1 Draconibacterium sp. | reverse complement strand
GGTTGGTACTAGCAGCATCGCTGCGAAATATTTATCGCTCGAAATGATTGTTGAGAATAAAGGTGCAGCGCACCGAAACCACTAATCATCAAAAAAATCAAACAAATAATCGGCGTTGTATTTAATGTCGTTTTTATGTAGGATTTCTAAATATTCATCCTTGAAGGATTTCTTTTTGTTGTGTGTTTCCTGGTTTAACACATATTTTACTACCGCATCAATTTGTGAATTTGAATGCGTAAATGCCCCATACCCTTTTTGTCATTCAAATTTATATTTCGATAATTTATTTTGTTTTATCCATGCATTACTGGATGTTTTAATGTTTTCCACCAAATCGGGGATGAGTTGGTTTAAGTTATAACCAATAAAAATATGGATATGGTCGGGCATGGAGCCTATTGCCAGTAATTTATGATGGTTGTTTTGAATAATTCCGGTTATGTATTTTTCTAATTCATTAGCCCAGACCTTAGATATTAAGGCATCGCGGTTTTTTGGGGAAAACACCAGGTGGAAATATGCCTGGGAATAGGTATTTGCCATATTGTTATTATTTGAAAGGTTATCGGTGCGCTGCACCTTTTATTCATTTGTGCTATATGAAGTTACAAATATTTCGGTGCTCTGCACCTCCTTTTATCTTGTTTTATTTGACTACAAAGGTTGATGGTGCTCTGCACCTTTTTCTTTTTTTGTTTTGCTTGGATATCTACATCTGATTAAAGGTGTTGTTTTAGCAGCATGGCTGCGAAATCTCTATAGCTCGAAATTATCGTTGAAAGGAAGGTGCAGCGCACCGACACATCTTCTGGATATTTTGATGGGGTGTTTTTTGACTCAGAGGTAAATCTTTTGTAAATTGAAACTTTCAAAGATCCATACAGGGTATAAGCAATGATTATGAACATATAATATTTATAAATAGAGTTTATTATATCTTTAGTCAAACTACTTAAAATTCTGAGAATATGGAAAACAACAAGCATCCCGAATCATCCGCAAATAGCGAAAGCAAATGCCCGTTTCATGGAGGAGCCGCGCAGCACAGTGCCGGTGGTGGCACGTCTAACCGCGACTGGTGGCCCAACCAGTTAAAGCTGAATATTCTGCGGCAACATTCGTCGTTGTCGAACCCGATGGGTGACGATTTTAATTATGCGGAGGCGTTCAAAAGCCTGGACCTGGCCGCGGTGAAAAAAGATCTGGAAGCCTTGATGACCGACTCGCAGGACTGGTGGCCGGCCGATTACGGGCATTACGGGCCTTTGTTTATCCGAATGGCGTGGCACAGTGCAGGAACGTATCGTACGGGTGATGGCCGCGGAGGAGCCGGAGCCGGGCAGCAGCGTTTTGCACCGCTTAACAGCTGGCCCGACAACGTGAGTCTGGATAAAGCACGCCGGTTGATTTGGCCGGTCAAGCAAAAATACGGGCGAAAAATATCGTGGGCCGATCTGATGATCCTGGCCGGGAATGTGGCGCTGGAATCGATGGGCTTTAAAACCTTTGGATTTGCGGGAGGCCGCGAAGATGTTTGGGAACCCGAAATGGATGTGTACTGGGGCGCTGAGAAGACCTGGCTCGAAGACGAGCGTTATACCGGCGAACGGGACCTGGAAAATCCGCTGGCAGCCGTGCAAATGGGTTTGATCTATGTAAACCCGGAAGGCCCGAACGGCAACCCGGATCCATTGAAAGCAGCTGTGGATATTCGCGAAACCTTTGCCCGAATGGCAATGAACGATGAAGAAACCGTGGCATTGATTGCGGGTGGTCATACCTTTGGCAAAACCCACGGTGCCGGTGATGCATCGCACGTTGGCCCCGAGCCCGAAGCGGCTCCGATTGAAGAGCAGGGCCTGGGATGGAAAAGCAGTTTTGGAACCGGAAAAGGCGCCGATACAATTACCAGCGGACTGGAAGTTACCTGGACCAAAACCCCCACGAAATGGAGCAATAACTTTTTTGAAAACCTGTTTGATTATGAATGGGAGCTTACCAAAAGCCCGGCAGGTGCTCACCAGTGGAAACCGCGGGGGCAGGCCGGAATGGGAAGTGTACCTCATGCTCACGACCCGGAAAAGCGAATTGCACCTGCCATGCTGACCACCGACCTATCGTTGCGCTTTGATCCGGCTTATGAGAAAATCTCCAGGCGTTTTTATGAAAATCCCGATCAGTTTGCCGATGCATTTGCCCGGGCGTGGTTTAAACTCACGCACCGCGATATGGGGCCTCGTGCCCGCTACCTGGGGCCTGAAGTGCCCGGTGAAGAACTGATCTGGGAGGACCCGATACCGGCCGTTACACATGGGCTGGTAAACGAGCAGGACATAGCCGTTTTGAAAGAAAAAATATTGGGCTCAGGTTTGTCTGTTTCACAGCTGGTATCTACTGCCTGGGCGTCGGCATCCACTTTCCGTGGTTCGGACAAGCGGGGTGGGGCAAACGGAGCCCGCATTTGTTTGGCACCGCAAAAAGACTGGGAAGTGAATAATCCTGAACAGTTAGCCACAGTTCTTGGGACGCTCGAAAGCATTCAAAAAGAATTTAACGGACAGTCGGGGAACGCAAAAGTTTCGATGGCCGATCTGATTGTGCTGGCCGGGTGCGCCGGTGTAGAGCAGGCCGCAAAAAGTGCCGGTGTGAATGTGTCGGTTCCATTTGTTCCGGGGCGTGGCGATGCAGGTCAGGAACAAACCGATGTGGAATCGTTTGGAGTGCTGGAGCCTGCAGCCGACGGATTTAGAAATTACATGAAAAAGAAATACTCAATATCAGCAGAAGAAATGTTAGTGGACAAAGCACAACTGCTGACGCTTACTGCACCGGAAATGACGGTTCTGGTGGGGGGACTGCGCGTATTGAATGCCAATTACGATCATTCGCAGCACGGAGTGTTTACTCAAAAACCGGAAGCTTTGAGCAACGATTTCTTTGTGAATCTGCTGGATATGGCAACGGTGTGGAAGCCGGTTTCGGAAGATGGAGACCTGTTTGAAGGTCGCGACCGGAAAAGCGGCGAATTGAAATGGACAGGTACCCGTGTGGATCTTATTTTTGGTTCCAACTCCGAACTTCGTGCGTTGGCAGAGGTTTACGGAAGCGCCGATGCCAAAGAAAAATTTGTAAAAGACTTTGTTGCTGCCTGGAGCAAAGTGATGAACCTGGATCGTTTTGATCTGTAATAAAAAAGATACATAGAATGGAAAAGGTGGTTCGGAAAGATCCACCTTTTTTTCTGAAAGTTTCTCAAAAATGAGCAGTGAAATATGACTATAACATTTTGCTCACCCTGATCCGTCAGCTGACGGATCGTCCTCTCTAAGAATAGAGAGGAATGAGGGAGAGTTATTTCGATCTAAAAAATTCATTTTGTGGTATTATTTCTGATATGCATAAAAAAAAACCCGGAGATTTTCCGGGCTTTACTGTTATCGCTTACTTTTTGTTTTTTACGTACTTATCCAGCCATTCATTTTGCTCCCAAAGCATATGAAGGATCGATTCGCGGGCAGCATACCCGTGACTTTCCTTGGGTAACATTACCAGGCGGACAGTTGCTCCCAGGCCTTTTAGTGCATTAAAATAGCGCTCGCTTTGCAGTGGATAAGTTCCCGAATTGTTGTCGGCCTCACCATGTATCAGCAAGAGCGGCGTTTTCATTTTGTCGGCGTGCATAAACGGCGACATGTTGTAATAGATTTCCGGCGCTTCCCAATAGGTACGTTCTTCGCTTTGGAAACCAAAAGGAGTAAGCGTACGGTTGTAAGCCCCGCTTCTTGCAATTCCGGCAGCAAACAAATCGCAACGGGAGAGGAGGTTGGCGGTCATAAATGCACCGTATGAATGTCCTCCCACGGCTACTCGGTTGCGGTCGATGTAACCAAGCTCGTCAACCGCATCAATGGCGGCTTTACCATTGGCAACCAGTTGTTTGATAAAGGTATCGTTGGGTTCTTTATCGCCTTCGCCAACAATTGGGAAAGCGGCCCCGTCAAGAATCGCATATCCCTGGGTTACCCAGAATACAACCGATCCATAACCCGGGTAAGTAAAGGTGTGCGGCGACGAAGTTACCTGTCCGGCAGTGGATTTGTCTTTGTATTCACGCGGATAGGCCCATAAAATCATCGGTAGCTTTTCCTTCTTCTCCCGGTCGTATCCGGCAGGCAGATACAGAGTGCCCGACAACTCAATTCCATCGTCGCGTTTGTAGGTGATCACTTCCTTGTAAATTCCGTTTAAGCTTTCGATCGGGTTGGCAAAGAAAGTAAGCTGTTGGGGGGCAATCCGTCTTTTTGTGTTTCGGATGAAATAATTAGGGAAAGTGGTGCTGGCCTCCACGCGGGTGAGTAAAACACCGGTTTTGGCATCCAGAACACGCGATATATTTTCAAGGGTTTCTTTGCCATCGGCGCGCCACAATCGCAGGTTTTCTTTTGATTTCAGGTCAAACTCATCAAAAAATGGACGGATGCCTTCCGGAGAATAACCGGTTCCGGTGAGGTAAAGCTTGTTTTTGTTGAGGGTAAGCGTGTATTGCCCCAGTTCGTTTCTTTCGGTAACAAACGATCCCGGATCATTGTAACGGTCGTTCTCGTTGCGGTCAAAAAGAATTTCAGGCTCTTGCGATGGATCGGAAGGATTGAACAGATAGGTTTTTGTATTGCGGGTATTCCACCAGCGATCGTAGGCAATCGCTACTTCGTCGCTTCCCCAGGTAATTCCGCGATAGCGTTGTTGGGTTTTTAAAATGGAAACGGGCTCTCCGTCAAAAGGTGCTTTCAAAGTAAATATTTCGTCGCGGAAAGGTACTTCGATGGCCGGATCGCCTTCATCGAGTGCTTTCACGTAGTACAGTTCTGCCGGTTTGTCGGAACGCCACCTCAAGCTTCTGATCTCTTTGGTGGTAGCCATAAAGCCTTGCGGACGTACTTCTTCAAGTGGTGCGTCGAGGACAAGCTTTATTTCTTTTCCAACCTGGTCGTAAATGATTGTTTTTTGTGGAAAACGATCGAGTGTAACCAGGTAGGAAAAAGGCTTGTGAAGCGTCTCCACCATCACATAAACTCCATCGGGTGAAAAATTAAGCCCGGTGTACATCGCGGTTTCTTTCCAGAAGTCTTTTTTACCGTTCAGGTCAACCGTATACAGAGTAGAACGAACCAGTTGTTCAAAATTAAATTCGTCGGCTTTGTCTTTCAGCAGGTCCTGGTAGGTGCGGTTTTGGGCTTTGGTACCGTCACTCACTGAAACACTCGGGCCGGTAGGAACGGCGGTTGATTTATCGATTAAAGGCTGACGGTCGTCCGGAATAAATTTGACCAGCAATTTATCGCTGCTGTCAAACCATTCAAAAGGCGACCCCAGGTTGGCATTCAGGTTGGCATCGCTGAGCTTTTTACAGGTGGCGCTTGCAACGTCGAGCACCCACAATTCCACACCTTTCGAAGTTGTATGCGTAAAAGCCATTTTTGTTTGATCGGGCGACCAGCTGAAGTTGGCTAAAACCGGTTTTTCGGGTAATCCGGCAACTGCTTTTTCTTCTCTGTCACCTACTTTCATCAGCGAAACGTTGGTGTAATAATTTGTTCTGCTGCCGATGTTGGTCACGGGGTTAATCCGCAGCCCGGCCAGGCGCAGTTCGGTTTCCGAGAGTTCGTCAATGCTTTTAAAACGGCTTCTGTTCAGCAGTACAATGTTTTCATTTTTGTAATCAAAAATGGGAGTGGGAACTCCGGGAGCATCAACCAGTTCAAGGATTTCCTTTGGCGGTTCCTGGTAGGTAATGTCTACCTGGGCAAAAGCGTTGCCAAAAAGGATGGCAGTAATCAATGTGATAAGTGCAGTTTTTCTCATTTAATTGAATAGTATGAATTAAACTCAGGATGTAACTCACGAATTTATAAAAATCATCGGGGAAAACGTTCTTTTCAGTTGCTTAGTTTGATAGAGTAAGTTATCAGAAGAGGGATTTCACCGCCGATCGGATGGAATGAAGCATTGTATGGTCGTATAAGAATTATTTTTGGTAATTCCCGGAGCTTGCTGCTATTTATGTTGAATTATAAAGCAGGAAAAGAAAACCGTTCTGTAGGCTGAAAGCGGCTCATTTGAAGAAAAAAATCCCATACTGGGAAAGAGGAAATTTCCGGCATGGCATTAATGTTTTGTTTTTCAGTGTTTTGTGTTTTTTGGCCTGGTAGTTGTCTTTTTAGGTATCAAGCGACAAAGAATAAACGGGTAGAGCGACTTCTATAACTTGATTGGTTTTATATTTAGGGTTTGTAAAATATCAATCATCTTTTAAAAAGTGTCACTACGTTCTGCCCAACTTTAGAAATAAAAAAACCGTTCGGCCTCGAACGGTTTTTTATTTTGGGTTCTACTTCAAAAAGCGTCACCACAAAGCTTCTACAACTTTGTTGGTAAAATAATTCTAAATAAAATTGAGTTTGCGTCCTTACACTATAAATACCGGGAACCGTTAAAAGGTTACCTTTTTGTCGGTAATTTATTCTCGTTTTAAATAGCTGTTGTTCCGTAAATGCGCTGTTTTCACTTAGAGTTTGTCTATCCGGAATGTTCCGGAAATATCCGAATCCAGCTCTGATTCTTCCGTTTTTTTGAGCAGTATATTTTTCCCGGGCAGGTCGTCAGAAAACTGGTTGTTCCTGATCTGAATGCGTTTACAGAATTCAAATGTAAAAGTGTAGAGCCGTTTGTGATAAGGCTCAAAGGTGTAGCTGCGGAATACTTCGTTGTTGTTGAACGTGATTCCATCCACCGAACGGGCAAACAGCACCGGGTAATCAAACGGATGAAAGCGGTTGTTCTCAATTTTTATGTTTCGGTGAAAACAGGGCGTTTCTTCATCCAGTTTCGGGATAATGGGATAAACCGAAATAATTGCCTCGCAAAACTGGTAGGGGCTGGTGTTGCAAAGTTCCCCAAAGGTGTTGTTTCGGATGGTCACATCTTTCACCGCACCCGATTCAAACCATCCGTTGGCATCTCCTGCAATCAGGATCGCGCTGCCACTCGATTCAAAAGTATTGTTTTCAACTACTACTCTCCCCGGCGTTGACACCAGCAAACCACGCGCCCGGCAATTTTTGAACTGGCTGTTGGTGATTTCCACATCGGGCGACCAGGTCAGATTCTCCAGTGCATCGCCCACTTGTAAAGTTTTGGGTACAGGCTGGGAAAATGTCAGCACAAAAATGTCTTTACTTAAAGGTTGAAAGGCGGCTACTTCTCCCGAACCAATGGAATTCATCCGTTCGTTCTCGATAAAACTGATGCGGTCGCCTTTGTGCCCCCAAACCATGCCCGAGCTCTGGTGGTGCATAAATTTGCATTTTACTTTGTTTTCGGGCATTATCTCCTGCACCTGAACACTAGTACCATGAACATTGATCGGATCGTCCATCAGACCTGCAAATTCACAATTGGTAACCTTTATAAGGCCTTTACAATTGGATATCTGCAGCCCATCGTCACCGCCACCGAAATAATGATTGCGTGCCAGGTTGGGAATGGCCCTGTACCGGTCGAAGGTAAGGTCTTCGCTAAACTGCGCCAGAATTCCCAGGCCGGTAGCATGAAAAAGGGATAAGTTCTGAACCGTAATGTTCTTTGAATCGGTAATAAATACCCCCGAATGAGCGCGGTTGGCATAGCGCATCACCAGGAGGTTTCCTTTTTTTGGTTTTCGGGCAAACTCGTTGTAGAGCCGCAAAATCCCGGGCATGGTAGCCACCGCTTTGTATTCCCGCCAGTTGTAGCCCAAACAACCGTTGTCGCCGGTTTGCGGTACTATGTAGCGTCCTTCCTGGTCGAATTCCATGGTGCCGTACCATTCATTCAGTTTATCGCCTTCCGGAAAATAAAGCTTGTCGTTTTCCATCCTGAAATTGGCTTCTTTTGCGTTAAAGGAAAGATCGATGTAATGGTCGGTGACCTTCAGGATCCTTGCCTGCGCAATCAGAGGCTGCTCCCAGTCGATGCGCAGATTCTTCAAAACAATGTTGCGGCAGTTGTCGAAGGTAAAAGGCTGCATCTGATCGTGAAAAACAAGCGTAGCGCCCCGGCCGTCGATCACCAGGTTGTTTACGTTTTCAAAAAGAAACGCACAGGCTTTGGGGTTGATATCGGTGGTATTCGATTCAAAATAGGTTTTCTTCGTGCATTCATTGGGGTAAAAATGGTATTCTCCCTGACTAAACAACAAAACTTTGGGCTGATCTCCCTTGATATCTTCCAGCGCTTTGTTGATGTATTTAACTGCATCTCTGTCTTTGGTTTTGTACAAACCGTAATCTTTTAAATGAATGTAAAGGGTGTCGTTTGGTGCATCGGTTGCGGCGGCAGGCTGAGCAAAGCCAATCAGTGCCAACAGGATGATAAAGAATAGGTTTGTTTTCATGTTTTTGTTATTTGTTGCAAGATAAGAATCCCGCAGAAATGATTACAGCATATTTTTAATCCCGCTTATTTGCGGCAGTTTTACCCAGTTGGGGTGTTCCGTTGCTTCTTCGGTTTGTTCGTGAAGCCAGGTAATGTGAAAGGGAATATGTATCCCAAAGCCGCCCAGCTGAAGCACCGGTTCAATATCCGACTTGAAGGAATTGCCGATCATCAGAAAATCTTCGGCCTCGATTTCGAGGTGGCTAAGCAGTTTCCGGTAATCGGACGTTTTTTTGTTGCTCATCACTTCCACATGATGAAAGTATTTTTCGAGCTTCGATTTTTTCAGTTTCCGTTCCTGGTCGAGCAGATCGCCTTTGGTTGCCACAATTAGTTTGTAGCCTTTTTCTTTCAGATAATCCAGCGTTTCAAGCACACCGTCAAGCAACTCTACCGGCTGATTGATTTGTGTTTTCCCCAGTTCAATAATCTGCTCCAGTATTTTCGGCGGCACTTTGTTACCGGTAATCTTCAGCGCTGTTTCAATCATCGAAAGCACAAAACCTTTGGTGCCGTAGCCGTATTCTTCCAGGTTATTCATTTCAGTGGCAAAAAGCACTTCCATGGTTTCGTCCGATGTGCTGAAGTCGGACAACAAAGCACAAAACTTTTCTTCGGTTTCGCGAAAAAATGTCTCGTTTACCCAAAGGGTATCATCGGCATCAAAAGCAATTACTTTGAAATTCTGTTTCATTTCCCTGCTGTTTTGTTGAAAAGGTTTTACAGTGCCAGGTTCACCACGGTAATGCCCGAACCGCCAAAATCCACATGTTCGTCTTTGTAACTGCGCACCATGGGCTCGGCACGCAGGTATTCGCGGATGGTTTCTTTCAGAATGCCGTGGCCTTTTCCGTGAAGGATGCGAAGCTGCCCCACTTCAAACATGATCGCTTCGTCGATAAACTCCGTGATTTTGGTAATGGCTTCATCCACCCGTTTGCCGCGGACATCGATCTCGGGCTTAAACGACAGACGGCGTTCCGAGAAATTCTCGCCCAAAACCGAAGGCTTGCCGTAGCGTTTTTTGTCCATCTTTTTGGCTTCGTTGTTACTGATGCGTTCAATATTCTTACGCGGAATGGTCGTCATCAGCTGGCCAAAAGCCACGATCGCATTTTTCTCATTTATTTCGATGAGGTCGCCAATGGTATCCTGTTCTTTTATCCTGACTTTATCACCGGGGCGCATCTCGATTCGCTCTTCCAGCTTTTCTTTCGGAATCGGTTTTTTCGATTCTTCGGGGCGGCGCTTGTTGCGCTCTTCTTCCCGGCGCTGAAGCTTCGAAAGTTTGCCGGCAAGCTGTTGATCATCACTGGCCGATTTTTTCCCCACTTCTTTTTTCAGCCCTTCCAGTTCTTCACGCATCTGCCGCGTTTTCTCCTTGTCGGCCTGCGCATTTTTTATTTCGCGGATGGTGTTCTCGATCCGTTTGTTCACATCCTTGAGCAAAGCATCGGCTTCTTCCTTTGCTTTTTTCAGGATCTCCTTGCGTTGTTTCTGTATTTCTTCCAGCTCACTCTGGTAACTCTCAGCCGTGTTGTCGAGGATCTTTTCCACCTTGCGGATCTTCATCCGTTTGGTTTCCCAGTAGCGTTTGTCGCGGTCGAT
>JBKDZK010000338.1:0-8916 GCA_047971205.1 Draconibacterium sp. | reverse complement strand
GAACCCCATGGCAGAGCCAAGGGGAATTATTTAATTAAAAAAATCCAGACGTATGAACAAGACATGCAGTTACCAGAGTTGTAATCTGAACTCTGTGGCGAAATCGGCAAAAGTACTACTTAGTACAAGCTTGTTGGTTTTGGCCATTTTGTTAGCAAACCAAGTGCTGGCCCAATCCGGAGAGAAACAAATCTCGGGGACAGTAACAGAAGCCGAAACCGGCGAAACCCTCCCGGGCGTTTCAATTTCTGTACAGGGGACCACAAACGGAACGGTTACCTCGATCGACGGAACTTTTAACCTGACAGTAAGCGAGAACGATGTCCTGCAAGTATCTTTTGTAGGATTTATTTCTCAGCAAATTCCGGTTACCGGAAAAACCAATTTTACTATTACTTTAGATACCGATATTGTTGGTTTGGAAGAAGTTGTTGTGGTTGGTTATGGTGTACAGAAAAAGATATTACTTACCGGGGCAACCGTTCAGGTTGATGGCGACAACCTTCAGCAAAGAAATACCACAAGTGCGCTTGAAGCTTTGCAGGGACAAACACCGGGTGTTCAAATCACTTCAACATCGGGGCAACCCGGCGAAGGTGTAAAAGTGGTTGTTCGTGGTTTGGGCACCATTGGCAACTCGGGCCCGTTGTATGTTGTCGACGGAATTCAAACCGGCGACATTTCGTACCTTAACAATGCCGACATTGAAAGCATCGATGTATTGAAAGATGCGGCATCGGCTGCAATTTACGGATCGCAGGCGGCAAACGGTGTTGTGCTTATTACAACAAGATCAGGATCGAAAGGAAAAGCCCGGATTTCGTTTGATGCCTATTACGGTTTCCAAAACGTAGCCCGAAAAGCAGAACTACTGAACAGCCGCGAATACGCTGTAATTATGAACGAAACGGCCATCAACTCGGGCAAACTACCTTATTTTACTGCCAACGAAATTGCGGCAATGGGCGAAGGCACCGATTGGATGGACGAAATGTTCTATGACAATGCTGTTACGCAGAACTATAATTTGGGCATAAACGGCGGATCGGATTATTCTACCTATTCTATTTCAATGTCGTACACCGGCCAGGAAGGAATAGTTGGCGGACCGGACGTTTCAAACTACGACCGTTATAACTTAAGAATAAACACTGAACATAAATTGTACGGCGATTTCCTGAAAATGGGCCAGCACCTTACAATGGGCTACATCGAGCGCAACGGGATTTCTGTGGGCAACCAATACAACAATACCTTGCGTGGCGCTTTTGGAACAAGCCCTTTCCTGCCCATGTACGACGACGACGGCAATTTCCTGAACAATACAGCAGAGGCCGAGGTAATGTACAATGGCGAAGTTTGGGATCCGTGGACCGAAGGAGAAAGCAATCCCTATGCATTGATGGTACTGAACAACCAAAGCAAAAATAACAACCAGAAAATATTTGGTGATGTTTATTTTGAATTTAACCCTTTGAAAAACCTGAGGTACAAAACAACTTTTGGTTTTGATTATTATGTGGAAGAAGGCCGCTCGTACAACCCCGTTTACGAACTATCGATGTACGCCTTCCGCCTGCACGACGGTGCCAGCCAAAGCATGAGCAAAGGTTTGGCCCTAACCTGGGACAACGTAGTTACTTACGATTATACCAATGGAGACCATTCGCTTTCGGCAATGGCAGGTACGTCGGCCTACCGCAATAAAGGTTCGTGGGTTAACAACTCAAATGCCGATTTGATTATCTCTGATTTGGAACACGCATACATCGATAATACCACCAATACCGACCTAACACTTTTAGGTTACGGCGGTGGCCCTTTCGATGAGTCGATGTTATTGTCGTATTTCGGGAGGGTCAGTTACAACTTCCGGGAAAAATACCTTGTAAACGCTACTTTCCGTAGGGATGGTTCTTCACGTTTCGATGAAGAGCACCGCTGGGGTAATTTCCCATCGGTTTCGTTAGGTTGGGTAGCCACAAACGAAAGTTTCCTTGAATCAACATCAAACTGGCTCGATTTCTTTAAAATTCGCGCCAGCTGGGGGCAGGTAGGTAACCAAAGTATTGACGCCTGGCAATACCTCGCCCCTATTACCACTGCAAATACCAATTACTATTTTGGCTCGGCCGATTTTGATTCAGCCGGAAATACCGTGGGCGCTTACCCAAGCCGTTTGGCAAATGCCAACCTGCAGTGGGAAACGTCGGAACAAACAAACATTGGTTTTGATGCCCGCTTGGCCGATAATAAACTGGGTGTTGTTGTAGATTGGTACAACAAAAGCACAAAAGACTGGTTGATAGAGGCACCAATCCTGGCAACAGCCGGTGCCGATGCACCATATATTAACGGTGGAAACGTAAAAAACACCGGTATTGAACTGGCCCTGAACTGGAATGACCAGATCGGTGATTTTAAATACTTTGTAAATGCCAACGTTTCTAAAAACAAAAACGAAGTTACCGAAGTCCCTTCCGACGATGGTATCGTTCATGGCTTGAACAACATGCTTTACGATAATGCGCTGGAATTTTACCACCGCGCCGAAACCGGGTTCCCAATCGGATATTTCTGGGGGTGGGAAACTAATGGTATTTTCCAGAACGAAGGCGAAGTCTCAAGTTACACCAGCACCGACGGTACGCTTATCCAGCCATCTGCGGCTCTGGGAGATGTCCGTTACATCGACCAAAACAACGATGGCGTAATTAACGACATTGACAAAGTAATGGTTGGCGATCCGAACCCGGATTACACCTTCGGTTTTTCTGTCGGGTTTAACTACAAAGATTTCGATTTCTCGATGGCAGCCAACGGTGTTGCCGGAAACCAAATCGTACAATCGTACCGCAACCATGCCAATGCATTCTCAAATTACACTACCGAAGTGCTGAACCGCTGGCACGGCGAGGGGACCTCGAATACTATTCCCAGGGTTACCGAAACAAACATCAATTACCTGTTCTCCGACCTGTTCGTTAAAGACGGCGACTTCCTGAGAATAAGCAACATTACACTTGGTTACGATTTCTCGGGCCTGATTAAATATGACTACCTTAGTCAGTTCAGGGTATACGCTTCAGTGCAAAATGCCTTCACTTTCACCAAATACAACGGCATGGACCCCGAAATTGGATATGGTGTTGAAAACGGTTCGTCAGGAGTGGATTTAGGATACTATCCACGCCCAAGGACAATACTGATGGGGGTTAATATTAATTTCTAAAAAACGGAGGAAATAAACATGAATAAAGTAAAAATATATATAGTAGCAATTGCCGCACTTATTTTGGCTTCCTGCTCCGAAAGCTTTTTGGATAGTGAACCACTTACATCACTTACAACCGGTAACTTTTACCGCACAACCGAAGATGCTGAATTGGCCATAGTTGGTTGCTACGACGGGATCCAGGTTTTATACGCCAGCGGAGTCGCTTTCCCGGTTGCTTCGGAAGTATTGTCTGACAACTGTTACGGTGCCACCGGAAATACCGACGGCTACGGATACCAGGTAATGGACGAACTCGATATTTCGCGCTCGCCCGGCGATGTTGACCTGCTTAACGACACCTGGATAGCATATTACAAAGCAATTTACCGAACAAACGTACTGCTTCAGCAACTCGACAATATCGATTGGGAAGGCGACAGTACGCTAAAATATTCTATCGAATCGCAAGCCCGCTTTTTACGTGCTTACGCCTATTTCGATATGGTCCGTTTGTGGGAACGGGTACCGCTTTTAACCGAGCCTTCAAGCGAAAATATTCCACAAGCCGATCCTGCCGATACTTACAGTATTATTGCTGAAGACCTGAAATTTGCTGCCGAAAACGGTGCCGAAACGATTGAAGCCGGACGAGTAAACCGCTGGGCAGCCAAAGCAATGCTGGCCCGCGTTTACCTGTTTTACACCGGATATTACGGAGCTTCCGATTTGGCGGGCATAGTTTCAAAAAGCGAAGCGTTACAAGGCCTTGAAGAAGTTATCGCCAGCGAAAATTACAACCTTGTCGAAGAGTTCAAAAACCTTTGGCCGGCAGCATCCTCGTACATCAACGAAGCAGGCGATGGCCTGGCAACAACTTATGCCGGAAAAGACAATGCAGAAACTTTATTTGCCGTGAAATATAACATTACTTCCGACTACGACGGAAACACCGATAGTAACCACTGGCTGGTAATGCTTGGGCTACGCTCGCAGTCGTTCTCCCCTTATGGCAAAGGCTGGGGGGCCTGCACGGTTCTTGCGTCGCTTTACAATGCCTACGAAGAAGGCGATGCCCGCCGCAGCGCATCGATTATTGCCATTGATGAAGAAGAACTCGAATTCGACAACTCCGACCAGCGCGAATACACCGGTTATGCCAATAAAAAATACACACCATTATCCAATCCCGACGGCACGGACGTAGCTGTTGCCAACGGCGCTACCGATTTTCAGATCGGCCAGTTCCAGGATTATGTGGTAATGCGTTATGCCGATGTATTGTTAATGGCTGCCGAGCTTGGTAGCAGCAATGCCCAAAATTATTTCGACGAAGTGCGTGCCCGTGCCGGGCTGGAAAGCAAAGAAGTTACCCCGGCCAATATTCTGGCTGAACGCCGTTTTGAATTTGCTTTTGAAGGAATCCGTTACTACGACCTGTTGCGCCAGGGTGTTGAAACAGCGGCCGAGGCCATTACTGTTAGCGATGTGGTTTACAATGGTAGTGTTGAGACCAGCAAAACAATCAGCAAAAACCAAGTGGTTGAAACCAAAGGTTTGCTGATGATACCACAAACACAGATTAGTTTATCTAACGGAGTTTTAACACAAAACCAAGGCTGGAATTAATTCTAAAAACATGTAAAAATGAATACAAAGAAATTTAGTATATATCTTGTTTTGCTGGCAATCATCCTGGCATTCTCAGCTTGCCAGCCCGAAGAATATTCGATGGGAACAATCCTTTCGAAAGAAGACCTGAACTTTTCGATCACCCAAAACCCGGATGATCCGAACATGATCATTCTTGAAAGTCTTACTCCCGGTGTTACACCACTGTGGCAAACACCAATGGGACGATCAACCAAATTAACCGATACCGTTAAAATACCTTTTATGGGCGACTACAAATTTGTTTACGGTATTGAAAGCCCGGGCGGATATGTACAAGCCGATACATTCCGGTTATCGTTAACAACCAATAACCTGTCGTATGTTGACGACCCATTATGGACAAACCTTACAGGAGGGGTTGGGCACAAAAAAACCTGGCGTTTCGACTATGGAAACTATGGACTTAATGCTGGCCCGTTAACCTATTGCGAACCTCAAACCACCTGGGATGAGTGGCAAAATGGAACAGCTGCCATTGGTTGGGCTCCCAGTTGGCAAGACAACACATGGATTATTGAAGAAGCCGACACTGCAAGCCGTATGACTTTTGCGTTAACAGAGGGTGCGATAATGACCACACATAAAGTAACAGAAGGAGTTGACGAAACCGGAACTTTCTTTTTGGATGCCGATAACCATACATTATCAACAACTGATGCTACAATCCTTCGTTCAAACAGCTTTATTGCAAATGCAACAAACTGGAATAACAACTTAGTTATCCTTGAACTCACAGAAAATCAACTCATGGTTGGTGTGCGAAGAACAAACGAAGAGGGAGACTACCTCTATGTTTGGAATTTTGTATCGGAAGAATACGCCGCAAGTTATGTTCCTGAAGATCTTCCAGATCCGGAACCAACCTTACCTGATGGATGGCAAGATGATATTTCGCAGGTTGTAAGTACAACGATCGCATGGAAGCTCTCGGATCAAACTCCTTTTGAATGGGCAAACCTTGACGGTTCTTTAATGAACGGCTGGCAGTCACCCGGTGACTATCCCGACTGGCTGGGAGGCATCCTCGATCCTTCTGCCTATGCCAATTTCTCAATGACTATGAACTCGGCTGATCAGTCTGTTGTATTTGTCACTCCTGACGGAACAGAGACAACAGGCACCTATACTTTGGATGAAAAAGGAATTTATTCTTTTGATATGCCTGTTCCAAGCTTTACACTTGTTGGTTGGGCCAGCTTCTCGGCTGATGCAAATAATCAACTACGCATAACAAAAATTGAAAAAGATGCAGGCGGTAATGTTACCGGAATGTGGTTGGGTAAGAAAGATCCTGAAAAACCTGAATATATGGTTTATCACTTAGTTCCTCAAATGGGAGGTGGAGAAGTAGAGCCTTTAGCCGCATGGAAAAATGCATTAAAAGGAAAAACCCTTGTTCCTGATGTTAACTATTTTGCCGATTGGTATGGCATTGATTGGAGCGGCGGTTGGAGCGCAGGCACATATCCCGATGATTTTACCTCCCAGAGTTGGTTTTGGACTCAGGAGGTGCATGATGCCTGTCTTGCATCCTCAATCAGTTTCTATGTAGATGGAGACGTATTGAAAGCAGATGCGGTGGATAACGGAACTGCGAAGAGCAATATTACAGTTGATATTGATCCGGATAACGAAACGCTAACCTTCTCGGAAGCACCGTTTACTTTTAGCTGGATATTTACTAACAATGGAGAAGGTATGGGACCCTGGTTGTTCGGTTCTCACGATGGTGCCAGCTTGGCCAACATCGCCGATAAAGGAATATATCTTGGGTTCTATAGCAAATTCGATGAAACTGATCCTGAAATACCTGTTGAAATTACGGCTTTTCATATGGTTTTAGATAACTGATAAAAATAATTCCCGGATTAATCTCCGGGAATTATTTTTCCTTTTATTATTCGATAATTAATAATTAATTTTTAAGGTTCAACTTATTCTCGTGTCATGTCAATTTTACTTAGTCAGGCCGTCATGCTCCATATAATGATCCCTTTTGGGGAATTTATTTCAGCATCTCTCTTTTTGAAAAAGATTCCGAAATAAATCCGGAATGAACGAAGCGGCATTTTAGGCGTGACACAACACTAGTTTTTTTAAAAAAATTGAAGTCTATAAAAAGTCAAAATATGAAACTACAGAGCTGTTTACTGGTGCTTATAATCATATTTGGGGTATTTGCCTGTGGAGAAAGCAACGATCCAGTAACCCCGCCCGATGATTTTACTCCCGAATTGTCGGCAACTCCCCTGAGTTTGAACTTTAACCAAAACGGTGGCACCGAAACCATTTCCATCACATCAAATACCACTTGGAACATCAGCAGCAACGCTTCGTGGTGTACCTCGGCCCTGCAAACCAGCAAGGGAAATGCCAACATTACCATCAGTGCCGAAGCCAATATCCTGGAAGAAGAAAGGACTGCCACTATTAGCATCTCTGCTGAAGATGTTACAACAATTACGATAGCAGCAACCCAGGAAGCCAAAGAACCGGAAGTTACCGGTCCTGAAAACCCGGATTCAATAGCCGCCGACATGACCGGGATGGGCAGCAACGCCATTACACTGGCCTCACAAATACAGGTGGGTTGGAACTTGGTGAATACCCTGGAGGCAATTGGTGGCGAAACCTCGTGGGGAAACCCAAAGGCTACAAACGATTTAATGCTTGCTGTTAAAGATGCCGGATTTGATGCCGTTCGCCTCCCCTGCGCCTGGGACCAGTATCTCGAAGACCAAACCTCGTATAAAATAAAAGAGTCGTGGCTCAACCGTGTACAGGAAGTAGTGGACTACTGTGTTGACAATGACCTTTATGCCATTCTGAACATCCACTGGGACGGAGGCTGGATGGAAGAAAACTGCATTCCGGAGAGCCGGGACGCAGTGAACAACAAACTGGCGATTATCTGGAAACAGATTGCCATCTGGTTCCGCGATTACGACGAGCACCTGCTTTTTGCCGGGGCCAACGAACCCAATGCCGATAAGCAGGAAAATGTAGACGTGCTGAACGTGTACATGCAAACCTTTGTTGATGTTGTCCGCTCAACCGGAGGGAGAAATGCTTACCGGAACCTCATCATTCAGGCGCCAAATACCGATATCGATAAAGCCGACCAATTTATGGCCCTGCCAACCGACAGGGTTGAAGACCGTTTATTGGCCGAGGTGCATTATTATACACCCTGGAATTTCTGCGGTTTGGAAGAAGATGCAAGCTGGGGAAAAATGTTCTTTTTCTGGGGCGGGCCCAACCATGTTGAAGGCGCCGGCGACCGTAATGCCAATTGGGGCGAAGAAGATGTGGTGGAATCGCAGTTCCAAAAAATGAAAGCCAAATTGGTAGATAACGGGATTCCTGTAATTTTGGGCGAATTTGGAACCATTTACCGCAACCTGTCGATGTATCCCGGGGGATGGCAACAAAAACACGATGAATCGCGGGCCTATTTTATGGAAACAGTTGCCCGAAAAGCAAAAAACAATGGACTGGTGCCTTTTTGCTGGGACAACGGGTTGATTGACCGTAACAGTCATGAAATCATTGATTCGCTTTCGTACAACAGCCTGATAAAAGGAGCTGCTGACGGTTCGTATCCATTTTAAACGGACAACAAAAAGTAACAAACTGATAAACAAGCGGCCCAGGCGGTAACAAAAGGGGTAAACAATTAGAATATCGAATAGAAAATATAGCTTAAATTATTACATAACCATGATGAACAAATTTTTTATAGCAATTCTGCTAAGTATTTTCGCAATCTCCTGTTCTAAACCAAACTGGGAGCAAACAGGAGAAGCCGTAATTGTTTACCCGCAGCAAGCCGGAAAACAACAGGCACAGGCCATTAAAATTACACCGTTACACAACGAGATCATTAAAGTATCAGCAAGCGCCACAAAGATATTTGGCACAAAAGAAAGTCTTGTTGCTCTTCCGCTAAAAGGAACAGTCCCTTTTGTAGTTGACGAATATGACGATCACCTAATCATTTCAACAGCCAAAACAATAGTTATGGTATC
>JBKDZK010000337.1:0-2386 GCA_047971205.1 Draconibacterium sp. | reverse complement strand
ACAAGTCCATAATAAACTTAACGCAGGAGAATATCTTCAATAAGCTGCTGGATGATACGATGTCAAGTCCTTTAAAATAAAACAGAAGTCTTCCTGTTTTTGGTGAAACATCTTTGTTGATGCAAAACCAGGAAGACTTCGTTTTTCAGAGGTAGAATGCCTAGGCAAAAATTATCTTTTACTTCCACCCGCCGCCTAATGCATGATAAAGGTTTACCACAGCCGTTAGCTGTTGGATGTGATCGTTTACATTGCTTAATTGTGCATTTAGCAAACTTTGCTGGGCATTTAAAACTTCGGTGTAAGTTGCCGAACCGTAGTTGAGCAGCTCTTTTGTGTAGTCAACCGATTTTTCAAGTGCTTCCAGTTGTTTTTGGCGAAGCTCGCTTTTTTGTACCGATGCATCGTAAAGAGAGAGCGCATTGTTCACTTCTTTTCCGGCATTCAGCAAAGTACTGCTGAAATTTGCCAGTGCGGCTGCCTGTTGCGCTTTGGCCACTTCGAGGCGTGTTTTGTTTTGCCGTTTGTTGAAAATTGGCTGTGTAAGTCCCCCTACAATATTAGCGGCAAACGAGGCCGGATCAAACAAATCTTTAAACTCCAAGGCCTCAAAACCAGCGTTTGCAGTTAAGGTAACCGACGGATAGAAATAAGCCCTTGCGTTGTTGGTCATTTCATAGGCACTGATTACGCCAAACTCAGCCTGCATAACATCGGGGCGGTTGTCGAGCAACTCGGCCGGAACTCCGGTACTCAGTAGCTGGTTGGCTTTTTGGTCTTCCAGTTTACCCCGTGCGATCGGCCCCGGAGTTCTTCCCAGTAAAAGACAAAGCGTATTTTCCGTTTCCCTGATCTGTTGTTCAATATCCGGAATGGTAACTTCGGCCGCATAGCGTGCTGCTTCGCTTTGCACCACGGCTGCACCCGTTACCCGCCCGGTTTCTTTCAGGCTTTTCATGGTCTCAACCAAATCAGCACTGGTTTTTACCGTTTCGTGAGTAATCGCCAGTTTGCTGTCGAGTGCCAGCAGGTTGTAATAGGCCAACGCGATGTTTGAGATCAGCCGGGTTTTAACCGCATTTTTGGCGGCATCGGTTGCCAGGTAGTCGAAATAGGCCGCCTTTTTTGCACTGTTCAGCTTTCCCCAGATATCAACTTCCCAGCTACTTTGTACAATCACCTGCGAAGCATTGTAACTGGCCGGTCCGTTGGGAGAGGTTGACTCAGAAGTATTGACATAGGTGTGTCCTGCCTGGGCTGACAAAGACGGTAGCAGTGCTGCGCGGCTTTGGTTAAAATAGGCTTCCGAAGCATTCACCCGCTGGATGGCAGCTTGTAAATCGAAGTTATTTCTTAGCCCTTCAGCAACGAGGCTGTCGAGCAAAGGATCGTTAAACAGATCCTGCCAGTTTTCGTTGGCAAGGTTCAGGCTGTCGGGGGCTACTTCGCCCAAAAGCCCGTCGGTATTTGTCTGACTGCGTTGGTAGTGGTTGCTGGTACTGCACGAGAAGAGTACAAGCGTTACCGCAATCGTAAGAATTATATTTTTATATGAATTCATATTCGTTTCATTCTTTATCCCGGAATTAAGCCAGGCTGTTCATTTCTGAGATTTCTGTATTTTTCGGTTTTGCCACTTTTTCCTGAAGAATCTGGAAAACCACAAACATGGCCGGAATAACCAGGATCCCGATCATCGTACCGATAAGCATACCTCCGATTGCCCCGGCACCGATAGAGCGGTTCCCGTTGGCACCAACCCCACTTCCAACGATCAATGGCAGCAAGCCTACAATAAATGCAAACGATGTCATCAGGATGGGGCGGAGTCGGGCAGTAGCTCCTTCAATGGCTGCCTGCACAATGGACATTCCTGACTCTCGTCTTTGCCGGGCAAATTCCACAATCAGGATTGCGTTCTTGGCCAGCAGCCCGATAAGCATGATCAAAGAAATTTGCAGGTAAATGTTGTTTTCCACACCCATTAAACGGGCAAAAATAAATGCTCCCGAAATACCGATGGGCAACGATGTCAAAATAGATAATGGGATAATGTAACTTTCGTACTGGGCTGCCAGGAAGAAGTACACGAAAATCAAGCTAAGCATAAAAATAAGGATGGTTTGGCTGCCTGCGCTGATCTCTTCACGTGTGATTCCGGAGAATTCATAGTCGTATCCGGCAGGCAGGTGTTCGGCTGCCACTTCTCTGATGGCATCAATTGCCGCACCTGAACTAAAGCCCGGATTTGGTGCACCGTTCACCGAAATAGCTGTATACATGTTAAAACGGTTGATGCTTTCAGGACCATAAACCCGTGTTAATGTGATAAATTCGGAGATCGGTGCCATCTCGCCGCCAGCAGTTCTTATTTTTATGTTGTTCA
>JBKDZK010000336.1:0-12031 GCA_047971205.1 Draconibacterium sp. | reverse complement strand
TAAATTCATTAAAAGGATGTTTAACGTTGTCTGCAAGTTGTGCGTTTTTTGAATCTGGGTTGTTTTTGAAATATCCAGCCTGATAGTCCATGTATTTAACTTTGAATGCGCCATAACCATGACCAAAAACAGGTTTATCTTTTATTATTTCTGTTGACACTTTCCAAATTAGCAATCTGCCATTTGCTGAATCTTTTTTCTGATGATAAAGAACGGATACGCTTGCTGTAAAACAAGCCAGAATCAAGGTTATCAGTAATTTATAATTTCTGAGTTGGCGGAATTTTCTTACTAAATTTGTATCAAACAGTAAAAAAATTACAGATGAGACTATTATTGCTAATACTCCAGTTCGTGACTTTGAAAGAAATACTGCAATAGCAATTACCAGTAAAATTATAGTGGTCAGGTATTTCTCAATCTTTTTTGCTTTTATAAGCAAAAATAAACTTATTGGAAAACCGGTTGCCAAAAACGCAGCAAAACCGGCAGGGTTATCAAAACTCCCTATAAAAGTAAATATGGCGTGATTTGAAGGGAGCCAGCCCACAAGCTGAGAGAGCCCATAACATGCTTGCAGAAAGAGAATAATGTTTATGCCCCAAAGCGTTGTCTTGCCGACAAAAGCATCACGTTTTATTCTTTTATGGCATACTACAAAAATCGTAATGCTAGCCAGCAAGGATACGGCTACGAAGTAAAACTTTGGCGTATTTGTAGCATTTACAAATTTACCGGAAGTGAAAAATACACTTCCGGTAAAGATTGTAAGGATAATCAGATTAAGAAATACCAAATTTGTAATACGCATACGTTTCAAATCCCAAAAATGGAAAATTTCAACTATTGGTTTAAAAGTCTTTAAAATCCAATAACCTTGATTCTTCAAAATTATCTTCATTAGCGTCTTTTATAATTTCCATGCAAAAATTAGCCATTGTATTGGCATTTCCTCCCGGCATATGAATACTTAACGACCATAAGTCGTAATCAACTACAGTACGAAAGGACACTGAATAACCATCTGTATTAGATAGAGGTATCCCCTTTGATTTAAAATTATCGATAAATGAAACCATCATTTTAGATAATTTCTCTGCAAACTGACTACTGATGGTAATAGATTTTATTTCAACATTGAAGTGTTTAGGTAATGCTTTATAATAATTCTCATAGTAAACATTTTGATCATAAATACCTTGATTATATTCCCATACCTGGTTAAAAACATTTCTTGGTAGAGAATCAAATAAACTTGTCGGTATATATAACTCTTGACGCTTTTGTTCATTTTTTACCTCTTTTGTCGCCTCTTCAGCTGCTTCTCTGTAATTCAAGATACGTTTTACTTCAAGAACATAAGATGAAGTCAATGAATCTCTAAAGATGCGGAAACCAGAGGGAACACAGGGATTAACTTCGGATGAAGGATTGTAGCAAAACTCTATCAGAGCATTGAAATCTCCGAAAAACAGTTTTTCTATATCCGATTTGCTTTTCATATTGTAATTTCCGACAGCATCCCTCATATTATTTTCAATCCTCTTTAAATAATAGCCACTGTTTAAATGCTTTTCCACCTCTTGTGCAAAAGCAAACGGAATAGAAAATAGATAAACAAAACAAGCAAAAATTACTCTTTTCATTAGTAATAACTATAGGTTCCATTATAATAAATAAATCTCTCTACACCAGAAGGATAATTAGAATTAAGATCTTCAGTGCTTGGAGTTGAACTGTTTAAATGTGTATGCCCTATACTAACAACCTGGTTGTTACTCCCTACAGGAAAATACATGTTACCATCACGTTTTTCATATGTTATTGAAGTCCAACTGGCAGTAGCATTAGGATTTTGATATGTTGACATAGATCCATCGGCATAGTAAAGAATATATATTTCAACATAATCTGGATTATTTACCCAAGCAGCCAAGTCTGACATCAAAATAACATGATCCTCTGCACCACCATACTCAGTGCCACTTTTTAGCCTTGGAATAAAAGTACTAACCCCAAATTTCAATAACTCTTCTTTTACATTAACTGAATTTTCAATCGATTCATCAATATATTTTTTTGCTTCATTTTTCCTAAAAGAAACGAATTGAGGAAATTTGTTTTGTATTGCTTCCTTTTTTTGATTAAAAGCATGAACTTTTGCTTGAATTCTAACATTGTCAACTAAATTAGGAGGAAGATGTAGCACCTTTCTTCCTTCTGGATCATAAGTTACTTCCAGTCTTGATAAGTCTATTTTGTTCATCCTTGATTCGAAAATAGCCAATGACTGTTGTAAATCAGCACCAGCTATTATATACTCTTCTAGCTCGGATGAGTTGAGTATAACTTCATCTAATGGCTCTATTTCATACTGATCTTTTTCACATCCCTGAAAAACAATGCTTAGAATAACAATACTAACTAAGCCAATAATAGTCGCTAGTGGTTTTATTACTGTTAATTTGATTATTAAGTTCATAACTTTACAAATTATAAAGAGGTCTGTTTCGTTAATACTTTAGTCCTCATTTATTAAACATCAATTTGAAGTCTCCATTTTCGATATGTTTCGGCTTTCGGGAGTTGGAGGCTTCTCTTTTTTACTCCTTTTCGTAATTCAAAACTTACTTTCTTCGGTTTTGAATTATTACCGTGGTCATGGTATTTTTTTTCTATATTGGTAACACTAAAACAACTATTTGTTTTAAAATTTACCGGAAGTGGTAAAAACACTTCTGGTAAAAATTGACAGAATTAGGAATTTGAACAACTTATTTCCTTTTTGTTCATTTTTTTCCATATCATAAAACAGATAACAGCAATAAAATTGAATATGAGAACGAAAATCAACCATAAGATTTTTGTCAATGGCGATAATTTTTTGTCTTTTAAGACTAAAATAATTCCCAATATTGCAAATATTACAACCGAAATCTCAATAAATGCTGATTTGTTAAAAATCTGTAATATCATATCATTTATTTTAAAACCAATAATCTGACTTATCAATAGTTAGGGAACCTTCACCAGTTGAGGTGTTGACCCAGCCAGAGGCGTTGACATCGTCAGTAAAATGAATTCCAAAGTTGTCAAATCCTATTGTCATACTTTGAGTTCCCGTTACATTAAAATATATTGTATCACCTGATGTGCTATAAGAAAAGTTGTCTTGTACGTATTGATATAAGCTTACACCATTGTAACTCGATGATACATTAATATTAAGTGCATCACCAGTGTCTTGCCAGCTAACATCTACATCCAGCCATGTTAAGTCATAATACCAAGCGTCTTCACTCCACATTCCGCCTTCTACATCACCTGACTTTAAACGTAATATTCCGGAGTTTCTAATCTTTCTTTTTGTTTGAAAAACTATTCTTTCTCCGTTTTTAGTCCTCTTTAATGTTTTCTCAAAAGATTCCTCCCTACACTTTTTATATGAAGCAAATATTTTATCAAGTTCTTCAAGCGTTGGAATACTTTGATCGTTTGACCCCTTAATTTCAGTAAACTCTATGGGTATCCCATATTTATTTGCAAGTTTAAGTATTTCTTTTTTGGTTACTTTATCATCCGTTTCAATAGCATCTTCCTTTGAGCAACCTTGAAAAAGTACACCGCATATGGAAATAATTGCCAAACCAGCAACAATAACTAAAGATTTAGTAAATCTTAATTTGTTTTTTAAATTCATAACTTTACAAAGTTTTTAGAAGGCCTGGCTTTTGAAATTTTAGGCCTCCATAATTAAACATCAATTTGAAGTCTCCATTTTTCGAAATGTTTCGGCTTTCGGGAGTTGGAGGCTTCTCTTTTTAAGCTCCTTTCCGTAATTCTAAGCCTGCATTCTGTTGCTTAAGAATTAATTTGGCTGGTATTAGCTTGTATCTATCATGTTTTTTTCAATTTTGGAGTTTCTTCTACAAAGTCTATATTCAATTGTACAAAATAATAAAGCATTGAATAATTGGGAGCTAAACGCTTCCTCTTTTATTTGCTTTATCACGCAATGAAATAACCAGTAGTTTGTTCAGTGTATTCGCGTTAGTATGCCTGTATATTTTGGTTTAGTAATTTTATTGTTGTACTGTCGGTTTTTATTGGTTGACAATAAAAGTATAAGAATCTTTCTAAAAAATCAAATACACAAAAATCCGGACTGTTTTTTTTTTTTTTTTGAGTTCAAATTACTGTTATTTAGCGTGTTGTAAGTATGCAGAATGGAATTATGTTTAAAAGCATGCGTTTTTACGGATTACTTGTTTCAGCGATAATTTGAATACCTTTTGGTTGATGAGATTGTCTTCTGCCACCAAAATCCGTATATCTTCAGGAAGCTGATACTGCAACTCTTTTTCCCGTTCTTCCAGGGTGGATTTTTTTAACGGAAGTCTGAAATAAAATTCGGTGCCCTTGCCTTCGGTGCTGATCACATTGATTTCGCCATTCATCAGGTTCACCAGGTTTTTGGAGATGGCCAGCCCAAGACCGGTTCCTCCGTATCTTCTTGACATGGACGATTCGGTTTGCTGAAATTCCTTGAAAAGCACCTGCTTGCCTTCTTCCGAAATGCCGATCCCTGTGTCGATAACCCTAAAAAGAATTCGCGAGGACTGCTCGTATTCATCCACTAATTCAATGCGGATTTCTACTTTTCCCTGGGGAGTGAATTTAATGGCATTGTTGACCAGGTTCATAAGAATCTGGTTGATCCGCAAGGGATCGCCACAAAGAACCGACGGAATATTTTCATCAATGGTATAGCTAAAGCTGATGCCTTTTTCCTCGGCTTTGAAACGTAGCAACTGGTACACGTTTTTTACCATTTCTCTCAGCTGGAACTGATCGACTCGAATTGAACCTGGCCTGATTCTATTTTTGAGAAATCAAGAATGTCGTTGATGATCAGCATCAGGTTTTCACCGGATTTGGCGATGATGTTGATCAGGTCCTGCTGTTCAGCGTTCAACTCTGATTTCTGCAACAGCCGGGAAATTCCAATAACCCCGTTTAGCGGCGTGCGAATCTCGTGCGACATATTGGCCAGAAACATTGACTTTACACGCGTAGCTTCTTCTGCTTTGTCCTTTGCAGCTTTGAGATTCAAGTTGGCTTCTTCCATGTCTCGGAGCAGGCGGTCGAGCCTTACCCGCTGATTGTAAAGATCCAGGAAGATTTTTACCTTGCCCCGCAATATGTCCGGAATAACCGGTTTGGGAATAAAGTCTACCGCGCCCGTTTCAATTCCTTTTATTATGTGTAGATCGCTCTGGTGAATAGCCGAAACAAAAATAACCGGCAGGTACCTGGTTTTTTTACGTTGCCGCATCAACTCCAGGGTTTCGTATCCGTTCATTTCGGGCATTTGCACATCCTGTTGCTCGATTTCAGCTTCTCCAATAGTTCTTTGCCTGAATAATCGGGCAATCCCAGATCGAGGATGATGCAATCGAAGGAATCATTTTTCATTAATTGATAGGCCTGTTCGGCCAGCCCTGCTTCAATAATGGTTAAGTCGAAGTCAAACAGCAAGGTTTTGATCAGTTCCCTGGTTTGAAGGTTGTCTTCAATGATCAACATCTTCTTTAATGAACTGTCAAAATGTTTTTCCAGTGATTTCAGTGCATCGGCAAACTCGATGGTTTCCAGCGTTTTTAATTCCGACTGTTCTTTTTCCTGGTCGTGTTCGATGGGGCTGATAACATGAACAGGTAACTTGCCCAGCAGTTTGTGGTTCTTTAGTTTAAGATAATCCTGGCGGTTACCGGTGGCCAGTTCAACAGCCAGCATAACCGCTTTGGGCCTGTACTTTTCGGCCAGGGCTATCCCGTCGCGAATGGTGGGAGAAACAATAACCTTGTATTTCTTCTCGCGGGCTTATTGCATAAGTTTTTGCGCCTGTTCTTTGGCCGGATGAATGACCAGAACAGTTTGTTCGTTGCCGGTTTCGTTGCGGTCGTCTTCCAGGTAAGGAAGCAGGATGGCTTGCCCGTTGTCGGCAACAATTTCCTTTTCAACTTTTTTTACTTCTTCTTTTTTGGCCGGTTTACTACCAGCTTCAATTGCCTGAACTTGTTGTGATTTTTCAACCGGAAGATAAACATAGAACGAAGATCCCTGGTTAACAACGCTTTCCAGTTGGATTTCACCACCCAGTATTTTTATTAATTCGCGTGAAATGGAAAGTCCCAGGCCCGTTCCTCCAAATTTCCGGGAGATGCTGCCATCTGCCTGTTGGAAAGCTTCAAAGATGGATTCGAGCTTTTCCTGGGGGATCCCAACTCCTGTATCCGAGATTTTTATACAACAGGTGTTTTCAGTCGTCAATCCTGTTGATCTGAATTTGGTTGTAGCAGGTGTTGGCAGAAAATCGACCGCCACTTTTCCTTTGCTGGTAAATTTAAATGCGTTTGATACCAGGGTTTTTACCACCTGCATTAGACGGTAACGGTCGGTAAGCAGTTTTTGCGGGAAAGCAGAATCAATCGTCACTTCAAAGGCCAGATCTTTATCGTCAGCCAATGCATTAAAGTTCATCAGAATCTCGTCTTGCAGATCGGAAGAAAGAACATCCAAAAACTCAATGCTCATTTTTCCGGCTTCAATTTTTGATAAATCAAGAATTTCGTTGATCAAATGAAGCAGATCAGAGCCGCTTTTGTAAATGATTTTTGCCGATCGCACCTGGTCTTCAGTCAGGTTTCCTTTTTTGTTGATGCCCAGTAAGTTTGATAAGATCAACAAGCTGTTCAAAGGTGTCCGAAGTTCGTGAGACATGTTTGCCAAGAACTCCGATTTGTACTGGCTGGCCTGTTGCAGTTCGTGGGCTTTGTTTTCAAGTTGTTCCTGGGTTACGGTAAGTTCCTGGTTTTTTATACTGATGTCTTCTTTCTGTACTTCCAGTTGGCGGGTACGCTCTTCCAGTTCTTCATTGGCCACGCGCAATTCTTCTTGCTGAACCTGTAGTTTCTTTTCATTCTCGGTCAGCACTTTTGCATGTTCTGTCAGTTCTTCGTTGGCTACCCGCAGTTCTTCCTGTTGAACCTGTAATTCGCTGGCCTGATCTTGTGTTTCCTTCAGAAGCTCGTCTGTTTTTATCCTGCTTGCAGCTGAGTTGAGTTTTATGGCAATGATTTCCGAAACAGGGTGCAGAAACTCCAACTCGATATCGGTGTAGGCATAAATAGAGGATAGCTCAATTGCTCCAATCAATAAATTGTTAAAAACCAACGGCACAATAACTACTTGCTTGGGTTTGTAATTGCCGGTTGCCGAAAAAGTAGCATACAAATCTTTCGGTATGTCAACAAGCGTTTTTATTTGTTTTGAATTCGCCACCTGGCCAACAATTCCTTCATTTAGTTTTATGAACTTATTCGCTTTCCCTGAATCTATTCCCAGGTAACTCAATAGTTCAAGGTGTTGTGTGTCCTTGTTGAAATAATAAATTCCGCCCAGTTGAGAATGCAAACGTTCCGTTAAAAACAGGATGGATTGCCAGGCAATTTCCTGCAGCGTATCGTTGCTGTTGAGTTTGTCGTTGATGGTATTGAGGCCCGCCCGGTACCAGGTATCCTGCGAGACCTTTTCATGAGATTCTTTCAGGTTTTGTGCCATCCGATTCAGGGCGATGCTTAACTCATCCTCTTCTGAGCGGGACGTTATCTGGCTGCTGTAATCGCCGCCTGCCACTTTTTTTGTATAGTCGATCACTTCGCGAAACCCGTGTTGCAGTTTGCGAAAAGACCGGGCTAACTCTCCAATTTCAATTTATTGTTTATATATCAAATCAAGTTGAACGAAATATTGGTTGCCAAAAAGAAAATCAAAAAAATCAATTTTTACGGGACTTTTGGAAATAAAAAGAGGTGAATTAAAACGAACCATTTTAGGCGGTAAATCCTTTAATGATGCCACGTTGGGATTCTCTTATAAAAACAATGATTTGGTCTCTTACTATGGTTTGTTTAAAATTATCCTCAAGGTATTTAATGGCAAAAGAAGTTGCATGCCGTTGCTGAAAAACAATGCGGTAAATTTCCTGTAGTTCATAGATTTTTAATGAATCAAAACCTCGTCGTTTTAACCCAACAATATTTATTCCCGCGTATGAAAGCGGTTCACGAGCAGCCATAATGAAAGGTGGAACATCTTTCACAACTTTGCTTAAGCCGCCAATCATGCAGTGTTCTCCGATTCTTGTAAACTGGTGAATTCCGGTTAATCCGCTAATGTTGGCAAAATCATTGACGATCACTTCACCCGCAATTCCTACACTGAATCCTATGATGCAATTGTTTCCGATTTCGCAATCGTGCCCAATGTGTGCGTTTGCCATAATCAGGTTATTGTTTCCTATTCTGGTTATTTTTTTTGATTGTGTTCCTTTGTTTATTGTTACCGATTCGCGGATGATATTTCCGTTGCCAATTTCAAGTGTTGTGTATTCGCCTTTGTATTTCATGTCCTGTGGAACTCCCGCCAAAACAGTACCTGAGTGAATATGGCAGTTGCTTCCGATTCTGGCTCCATTCAATATCGAAACATTGTTGTCAATTATTGAATTGTTACCGATAATTACATCGTTTTCAATTGTACAGTGGTTTCCTATTTTTACATTCTTACCTAAAAGGCAGTTTTTTCCAATGGTGGTATTTTTTGAAATCATATTATGTATTGCAAATGAATTGCAAAGGTTGGAATAAGTAAGAAGAGTTTTTTTTACTTTACATAAAATAATAGATGCACGAATTCTACTCAATGCTTCCTGACTGATGTTTAAAAGTGAAGCGATATGTTTAAGTTTTGCCCGTTGAATAATGAGTGGAAATTTTTCAAGCAAATAGAGGTATTTTTCACGTGCGGGTAATTGTCCGAAAATAAAATGAAATTCATCAAAACTGGCGATAGACCGGCGCAGAAATTGAACATGAAAGTTCAGAAACAAAGGATATTTTAATAAGGCTTGTTCATCGGGATAGCTGAGAGAATAGACAGTGGTGTCTTCGCAAGCCTGGAAATATTCGCAAGAAGGTTGTTGATTGAAATAACTGGCCATCGATGCACTCCAGTGGCGATCGTGATAAAGCCATTTGGTTGATTCAATTTCATCTGCCAGATAAAAACGACGTACGAGTCCCGAGCTGATAAATTGAATCTTTTTGCAAACCTGTCCTTTCTTTAATAGAAATTCGTTCTTCGGGAAAAATTCTTTGATAAAACAATTTTGAATAGCTTCTTCAGTTTTCGCATCGAGCGTTTGAAAATGGTGGATAAACTGAAGAAGATCTGTCATTCGAAATAATTTCAACTATTTGTAAATCCTGTTTTTATCAAGTGCCGCCCTGTATTTGGCAGCGTTGCGGTTGTGTTGCGCCAGTGTTTTGGCAAAGTTGTGGTAGCCCGAAAAATCTTCCTTTGCACACATGTAAATAAAGTCGTGTTTTTCGTAGTTCAGTACGGCATCAATCGAGCTAACCGAAGGGAAACAAATGGGGCCCGGAGGCAAGCCTGCATATTTATAAGTGTTGTAAGGCGAATCAATTTCGAGGTGTTTGTTGAGGACTCGGCGAAGCGAAAAATCACCCACTGCGTATTTGATGGTTGGATCGGCCTGTAGCGGGATGTTTCGACGCAACCGGTTGATGTAAAGACCCGCAACCCGTTTCAGCTCATCGGCTTTGGTGGTTTCTGATTCAACCACCGAAGCCAGGATGGAAACCTGTACAGGAGTGAGCTCCAGTGCTTTTGCTTTGTTTTTCCGGTCTTCGTTCCAAAAACGTTCGTATTCGCGGTACATGCGGGTGCCAAATTCTTCGGCATCGGTAGTCCAGTACATCTCGTAAGTGTTCGGAATAAACATGGTGCGGTAGGTTTCTGCATCAAAGCCTCTTTCCCTGATTTCCTGCTCGTTGGCGAAAAGCTGCAAAATCGACAATGAATCGGCCCACAGGTACTTACTTACTTTGCCTGCAAGATCTTCTTTTATGCGAACGTTGTTAAAAGTTACGTCCACCGGGTCCTGGTTGCCGCTCCTGAGTTTATTTACCAGCGCATTGGTGGTCATGTTGGTTTTCAGGATGTAACGCCCCGGTTTTACATTCGAAGGGTAACTTTTTTTATCGGAAACCCATTTAAAGGCTTTGTTGTCGACCAGTACCGCGGCCTTTTCCAGTTCCTTGTACACCTCCTCAAAATCCTGGTTTTCCCTGATCAGCAAAACATAGTCGGTTTTTATGTTGGCGTCAAAGGTATAATGGTAGAGTTTATAGGCACGGGCTCCCACCAATAAAATGGCTATGGCAAAGAAAATAATGATAAACTTTCCGATTTTTGGAAACGTCATAGCCCTGCTTTTTTGTTCGATCGTCATAAATATGATAGTTTACCGTTCAAAGATAAAACTCTTTCACAAAGAGGAAATAAGATGGATACGATTAAAAAGATTGAGGGAGATAGAGGAGAGATTGAATAAAAGTTTGATAACTTCAATATTTTGTGGTTTTTAACTGATTTGGAATTCAAATTAAACTCATACTTATCATGACAAATCTAATTTGGCTGGAATATAAAATTCAAATTAGGGACAGACTGAAAATGTTTGCTCTAAAAATTCTGCAATTGTCTGAAATGATTCCAAATTCCGAAAGAGGCAGGATATTAAATAACCAACTGACAAAATCAGGAACTTCGGTTTATGCTAATTATCGTGCTGCATTAAGAGGCAGATCCAAGGCCGAATTCTTTTCAAAATTATCTATCGTTGTCGAAGAAGCTGATGAAACGGAAATGTGGCTGGATTTGATGATGGATTCAGGCATATTAAACAACACTTTTACAAAAGAAGTGCACTCTGAAAGTATGGAATTGTTAAAGATATTAGCCTCTATGCGAAAACGGGTTTCAAAATAGAAGTATTTCAATCTACCATTAATCTTCTTCAATCCCAACTAACATACACTTAACGCATATTCTAAATAACCCCTGTAGATAATTTTTTACTGGTTGATCAGTCGAAATTCATTAATTTTGGCCGAAAATTCTGAAAAACTGAAAATTATGTTACAAGTTAATCTTGCCGAGGATATCTATTACCTGGGTTTTAACGACCGCCGGACCCATCTTTTTGAAAATATCTGGCCCATTCCGCATGGAGTTTCATACAACAGTTACCTGATTGTTGACGAAAAAGTGGCTTTGGTTGATACCGTTGAACGTGCGTTTATTGACGATTACCTGGATTCGATTGAGGAAATTATCGGCGACCGCGAGGTAGATTACCTGATCATTAACCACATGGAGCCCGATCATTCGGGAGCTTTGAAAGCGATTGTTCACCGTTACCCGGGAATTACGCTGGTGGGGAATAAAAAGACTTTTGACTATGTGGAAAGTTATTACCTGAAGCCAAATCATACCTTTATTGTTCACGACGACTCGATACTGGATCTTGGAAAGCACAAACTTCAGTTTCAGACCATTCCGATGGTTCACTGGCCCGAGACAATGGTTACTTACGAAGAAACCAACAAAATTCTGTTTTCGGGCGATGCCTTTGGTAGCTACGGAACACTTGACGGCGGTATTTTTGACGACGAGATCAACCTCGAGTTTTACGAGGTGGAAGTGATGCGCTATTTCACCAACATTGTTGGAAAATATTGTGCCCACACGCAACGTGCAATTAAAAAACTGGCGCCGCTTGATATTAAAATGATTGCTGCCACCCACGGTCCGATCTGGCGCGGTGACCTGAATTGGATTTTAACCCGCTACAACAAATGGAGTTCATATGATCTTGATTGCGGGGTAGTGATTGTTTACGGTTCGATGTACGGGAATACCAAAAAAATGGCTGAAACCATCGCCCGTCAGTTGGCGGTTCGCGGTATCAAAAACATCCGTGTTTACGATGCTTCAAAAACACACTCTTCATATATCATCAACGACATATTTAAATACAAAGGTTTTATTGTTGGTAGCGCTGCTTACAACAACGCAATGTTCCCGAATGTGGAAACACTTT
>JBKDZK010000335.1:0-9664 GCA_047971205.1 Draconibacterium sp. | reverse complement strand
TTGGATTCAACCTTAATTTACTAATAATTAAGGTCTTAACCAAATAAACATGCTGCTTTTTATTAACCTAACTGCCTTAATTTCACCTATTTGTTTAACTGCGAAACTTTAGTAATTTATTTCTAATAAACTGTTAATCGTTGCTTTGTCAAATCCTACCACCATCCGGCCGTTTATTTCAGTTTGCGGCACTCCTTGCTGTCCGCTTTTTTTCATCATTTCTGCAGCCGCTTTTTGATCGGCAGCCACGTTTATTTCGCGGTAAGCATTGCCGTGTTCCTGAAAATGCCGTTTCACCGCCGTGCACCAACTACAGGTGGGAGTGGTGTAAACGATTACGTTTTTATGCGCTTTCGAAGTTACATTTTCTTTTGAAACCGCGCCTGCCTGCGTTGCCAGGTTTTTATACTGTTCCGGATTTTGACAGCCCTTGACAATGTCTTTCAGTTTCCCTTTTTCGAAACATAAAAGGGAAGGAACACCTGTTATACCGTATTCCCGGTGAATGTCGCGAACGTGGTTTACATCAGCCAAACAAAGAACTTTTTTCATGGGCTCAGAGGCGAGCATGCAGTAATTTTTCGAAGCACAATCGCTTTGTTCAGAGCCTTTTTTTAATAACAAAAGCCACACACTTTCGTTCTGTGCCAGTTCATTTTTTAACGTTTGAAAAGAGTCAATTTCTTTCATTTGACAAATATATGTAAATATTTAGATGTGTACATAACAAACGTTGTGCCATAGTTTGAGTAGCGCTTTTACCTGCCAAAATGATAAATAAGCAGATTTTTTCTTCAGGTCACGCAACCTTTTTGTCAGAAATTAAATCTTGGTGATGAGAATTAAAATTAAACAGTGATGAAAAAAGTAGTATTTGGGTTATTGATCGCGATGAGCTTTACGCTCGTATCGTGTCTCGATGATGATGACGGATATTCATTGGGGAATTATTGGATAGGTTTTGGGATTTTACAGGAGGAAGATGGAACTTCCGTTTTTGCCATGGATGATGACACTCAGCTAAAACCCATAGGTTGGGATCATCATTCGGGATGGAATGACGATTTTACTCCCGGTTCGCGGGTTTGGATCAATTATACCGTACTGGGGGATGATAAAGACGACAACGGAAAGATCACTACTTATTTTGTGAGGGTGAACGAAGTACGCAAGATTTTGAAAAAGGGAATTTTGGATCTGACTCCTGAAAATGCTGATAGTATTGGAAACGATCCGATTATTGTGCAGGATGTTTGGATGACAGACAGTTTGTTGAATTTCCAGTTAAAATACTGGGGATACCACAAAGTGCATTTCCTGAACCTTGTTAGCAACCCTGACAATACGTCTTCGGAAGAAGGGACAGTGAAACTTGAATTGCGTCATAATGCCAACGGCGACGCAGAGTCTTACCCGTATTCGGCATTCGTGTCGTTTAGTTTGAACCAATTGCGTGTGGAAGGAATGGATTCCATTAAAGTGGAGGTTACAAGCACTGACTATGAAGATGTAGACCACACTTACAAAAAGGTGTTCAACTATTCTGATCTCGAGTTGCCATAGCCATAAAAACAATTAAACATTCGATTAGAATCAGGGAAGAGGTATCGTGAGGTACCTCTTTTTTTGTTGATAATGATGGTAGTAATCATTGTTAAGCTGCCTGTATTTTATTTAATTTGAAACTTCATTTCGAAATAAATATGATGAGAACTATCGCAACAATTTTTATGCTGACGGTACTTTTGTACAGTTGCCAGCAAAAACAGCAGGTACAGGAAACAACAAAAAACTACGTTCCTGAAACACCTGTCCTGCAGTCCGACAAAATGACACCGGAAGTACTGTGGTCGTTTGGCCGGCTGGGTGGCGCACAGGTTTCACCTGACGGGAAAACAGTGCTCTACACCGTTACTTATTACAACATCGATGAGAACAAATCCTACCGGGATGTCTACACTGTTCCGGTGTCGGGTGGTGAAGCAACGAACATTACCAACTCGGTGGGGAACGAGTCGAACGTTGTTTGGCGGCCCGACGGGAAGAAGATCGGATATTTATCGGGTGCTTCGGGCAGTGTGCAAATGTGGGAAATGAACCCCGACGGAAGCAGTGCCAAACAGATCTCGGATATTGAAGGCGGAATTTTCGGATTTCAGTATTCGCCCGACCAGGCAAAAATTTACTACCTGAAAAGCGTAAAGCTTGATCCGAGCGTTCAGGATCTTTTTCCTGACCTGCCAAAAGCCAATGCGCGAATTGAAAACGATATTATGTATCGCCACTGGGATACCTGGCACGATTATACCTACCAGCACATTTTTGTGGCCGACTATTCAGGGAAAATCCGCGAAGGAAAAGACATTATGGAAGGCGAGCGTTTTGATGCGCCAATGAAGCCTTTTGGCGGTACCGAACAAGTGGTTTGGAGTACCGACAGCAAAACCATTGCCTACACCTGTAAGAAGAAGGTGGGAAAAGAATACGCGCTTTCGACCAACTCTGATATTTATTTGTACAACACCGAAACCGGGAAAACCATCAATTTCACTTCAGGAATGATGGGTTACGACCAGAACCCGGTGTTTTCGCCCGATGGCAAATACATGGCCTGGGAAAGCATGGAGCGCGACGGTTACGAGGCCGACAAAGTGCGGCTGTTTGTTGCCGATCTTGAAACAGGCGAGAAAAAAGACTATTCCGAACATTTTGATCAGAATGCAGCCGGCCTGAATTGGAGTGCCGACAGCAAATCCATCTATTTTATCAGTGATATTCATGCTACTGAAGAAATTCACCGGCTCGATTTGGCAGATGGTTCGATTGCACGCTTAACAAATGGGGTGCACGATTACCACAGCGCAACGCCGGTAGGAGATAAACTTTTAGCTGAAAAGGTTTCGATGTCGCAACCGGCAGAACTTTATTTGGTTGACCCGGTAACGGGCAAAGATGAAGCTTTGACAACCGTAAATAAAGGCATTCTGGATCAGTTGACCATGGGAAAAGTGGAGAAACGCTGGATGGAAACCACCGACGGAAAACAAATGGCCGTTTGGGTGATTTACCCACCACATTTCGACCCTGCAAAAAAATACCCGACTTTGCTGTACAACCAGGGCGGTCCGCAGGGGACGGTAAGCCAGTTTTGGTCGTACCGCTGGAATTTCCAGATGATGGCGGCCAACGATTACATTATTGTAGCGCCCAACCGCAGAGGATTACCCGGTTTTGGTCAGGAATGGAACGAACAGATATCAAAAGACTATGGCGGCCAGAATATTGAGGATTTGCTGACGGCTATCGACGTAATGGCCCAGGAACCTTATGTGGATAAAGCACACCTGGGAGCGGTTGGTGCCAGTTACGGAGGTTTCTCAGTGATGTACCTGGCGGGTCACCACGAGGGGCGTTTCAAAGCTTTTATTGCACACGACGGTATTTTTAACTTCGAGCACATGTACACCTCCACCGAAGAAATGTGGTTTGTAAACTGGGATTACGGCGGCGCTTACTGGGATAAAACCAATGCTGCCGCACAGCGTTCTTACTCTTTCTCTCCGCATAAATATGTTCAGAACTGGGATACTCCGATCTTGATCGTTCAGGGCGAAAAAGACTACCGTGTTCCGGCAGAGCAGGGAATGGCGGCATTTAATGCGGCAGTATTGCACGGTGTGCCTGCACAAATGCTGTATTTACCCGAAGAAAACCACTGGGTACTGCAACCGCAAAACGGAATTCTGTGGCAGCGCGTTTTCTTTAACTGGCTGGACAAGTATTTGAAATAAATGATTTCACAGTATAAAAAGAATCGTCATCTGTAAGAGGGTGGCGATTTTTTTATTGGTACACTTTCACCCAATCCACGATCATGCTCACCGGCAGATCTTCCGGGTTGATTTCGCCCACCCAGGAACCGCCAAGCTGCTGGTCGATCAGGATGTAAAAGGGCTGATCGTAGGGCCACTGTGTGGAGTCAACATCCGCAACCCGCGGGTAGGTAAAAGTATTTTCTCCGTTCAATAAAAACTCAAGCCTGTCGGGATACCATGCCAGCCCGAACACGTTAAAAGTAGCCGTATCGATTTCGGCGGTGCCGTAATGCGGCGGATTGTCTTTCTGACCAAGCTCGAGCGTGTAATACGAATGCGTGGTCTGGTATATTTTTGTGTCGTAATTCAGGTGTTCCATTATGTCGATCTCACCGTTTCGCGGATAGTTCCCGTATTTCTTTTGTTCCGCCAGCATCCACATGGCAGGCCACGCGCCACGTGCATTTTCAAGTCGCGTACATATTTCAATTTTCCCGTACTGAAAAGCAAATTTCCCCTTGGTATAGATCCCTCCTGTTAAATAAGGGCGCGGATCGCTGATGGTGTCCGTATTCTGAATACCATTCAAGTAAATGCACCCGTTTTTGAAAGAATGGCAAGCCGGATCATCCGACATGTGTTTTCCCCAGTCGGCATTGTTGGGAGGTATTTTTGTCCATTTCTGCGTGTCTGGTTCTGTGGCGTTAAAGTCATCTTCCCAAACCAGTTCCCATTCTTTTTCGCTACGGTCGTTATTCTGTATAAAAATGTACCGGTTTTCGACTGTATACGGTTTTTGTTGCTTACAGGAAGTGAAGAGGAGTAAGAACAGGATGACAGGAAATAATTTCATTTTGAATCAGGTTTTAGTAACAATTGCATTGAAGAAGCAGCCGTTGCCTCGCCTTTTTCCCGAATCAGATCGCGCGGAGTATCGTCGCCCACTTCATAGGTGAAAGCCTCGGCATGAAAGGCATGAAAAATTGATTCAGAAGAGCTGATGTGAAGAGCATCCTTTTCGTTGGGCCTGACGTTAGGTACATAGCCCGGTATCTGTTCAGCAGTGGCTGCTATGATTTTTGGAACCAATCCGGGCATGTTGCCGTTCAGTTTTGGGAAAATGGTGTAATAAATATCCTCAATGGTGGAGTGAAAATCGATGGACAAATAGAATTTACCTCCCTTGATGACTTTGTCCTGCATAAACCGTCGGATAAGCTGGGTTTCCGGCTGCCGGAAAGCTTCCCAGTCGCGGTTCAGGTCGATGCCACCGGCATTGTGCCGCCAGTGCCCGAGGTCCACCCCGTCGGGGTTTACGCACGGAACAACATAGGTCAGGTATTCGTTTCGAAAGCTTTGGGTGAGCGAATCCGAAGCACACAGTCGCTCCACAAAGGCTTGCATCGCTAGCCAGCCCGTAACTTCCGGCGGATGCTGTCTCGACAGGATCATCACCATTTTCTTGCTTTCCGGGTTGCCAATCTGCAGGAGGCTGATGGATTTCCCGTTCCGGCTTTTGCCTATTTCCTGTTGTGTTACAAACGAAAATGTGTCCAGTTGCGCTTCCCAGCGGTCGATGTCTTTTGATACAATCAGCTCCTGGGCGGCAATCCAGGTGGTATCCGGGCTTACCGAAAGATCAAACTCACAAAACGTAGGTGCAAGCTTTTGCGAGATCGAAACCGAATCAAGCCGGTAACTCGCCGAATCTATTTTTGCCCAGGTTTTTCGGTCGCGGCTCAGTTTGGGGTAGTAGCGATGACTGACCCCTTCGTTGTAAGTAATTTTTACACGGATGTTTCTCGGGGTGTCGCTCCACACCTTAAACGCATACCACGGGCTGGCGTTAACCGGCGTATTCTCGGGCGTGATCAATACCGTTACATGGTCTTCACCGGTCATGGCAATGCCATTCAAACGTGCGCCGTCAAATTCATTTGAAAAGTGAAGACCTTTCCCAATGTGATACGTTTTCTTCCATTGATATTGAATCGGGCGGGTTTCGGTATTTACCCGCTGAATAGGTTCCTGGCCCTTCCATTGTTTATCTCCACACGACCAGAAAATGGCCCAAAGAAAAATGAATAAATACCATCGTTTCACCATACCAATCAGAATAATGATTTTAATGACTAAACATAAAAAAGTAACGGATTGTTGTTTCGTTTACTTCATTAGCAGGCTTAGATTATTCAGCTCTTTTGGTAGCTGTATCATAATTTTGGTTAAAGCTAAGCATTTTCATTCAAAACTTTAATTTTGCAACACAATCAATTAAATGAAAAAATGCAAAAAATACACGTTGGTTTTATAGGGGCAGGAGGCATTGCGCAGGCACATGTTTATGCGATCGAGGCTTTAAAATTTTATTACAATGAGATTCCTGAGATTATTCTGGAATCGGTGTCGTCGGCAAGGCCCGAAAGCAGGGAGCGGTTTGCACAAAAATATGGTTTTCGTGCGGCACAAAGCCCGGAAGCATTTTTTGCCAATCCAAAGCTCAACGCTGTTTTTATCCTGGGGCCCAATAAAGTCCACTTCGAGCATTTTGAAAAAGCGTTGAAAATGCCGGGTGTCCGGTATATTTATCTTGAAAAACCGGTTTGTTCGTCGTTGGAAGAGGAGCAAAAAATGAAGGAATTGCTGGCAGAAGCCGGTTCTTCGGTGAAGATTCAGGTGGGATTTCAATATTTGCAAACCTCGGCCGTGCGCGAAGGCTTGAACTTCTGGAAGTCGGGGGCGCTGGGCAAACCCGTTCATTTTGATTTGAAATATTACCACGGCGACTACCTGCACGAAGAGTACCGCAAAAAAAGGGTAACGCGCCTTACTCCGGCACCCGATGGAGGAGCAATGGCCGATCTGGGCTCTCACGGAATCAGCCTGTTAATGGCTTTTATGGGCGAAGAAATTCAAATTGCCAGTGCTTTGCAGGCGGGCGATTTTGAAGGCGTTCCTGCCGGTTCCGACCTGTTTAGTTCGCTTTCGTTGTTCGAACCGCAAACCGGTGCGGTTGGCAACATGTCGGCAAGCCGCATCAGCTCTGGCTCTGGCGATTTGGTTCACCTCGAAATTTATGCTGAAAAAGGGGCGTTTCGCTACTCGTCTCAGCACTCCGAATATTACGAATATTACCTCGAAGGCTCCAATCAGTGGGTAAAGCAGATTGTGGGCAGCCATTATAAACCGATCACCAGCTTCCCGTCGGGACACGTGCCTCCGGGATGGTTGCGTTCGCTGGTGCATGCGCATTACCTGTTTTTCTCGGGTGATGATGCCGCCGCGAATATCGCCGATTTGCGCCACGGACTGGCGGTGCAACGAATCGTGCGGGAAACAGCCGATCATTTGACCACTTTCAGAAAGAAATTCAAAAATGAACAAGCGTAAAAGCGGAATATTGCTGCACATTACTTCCCTGCCGGGGAAGGAGGGTGTTGGAACGCTGGGTGCGGAAGCTGTTAAGTTTGTCGATTTTCTGAAAGAAACAGGGCAAAAAATCTGGCAGATACTTCCGTTGGGGCCTGTGGGATATGGAAATTCGCCCTACCAGTGTTACTCCGCTTTTGCGGGTAATCCGCTATTGATCGATCTGAAAGTATTAAGCGACGAAGGTTTAATTCCGGATGAAGACCTGGCCGCAATTCCACGGTTTCCGGCAAAAGAAGTCAGTTTTGATAAAGTGGAGCGCTGGAAAATGCTCCTGCTTCGCAAGGCTTTTCAGGTATTCCGTGATCGAAATTTTGATCGATACCGCGATGAATACGGACGTTTTCTGGACGAGCACAACTGGTGGCTGGGCGATTATGCCCTGTTTATGGCTGCCAAACAGCATTTCAACAACGACGACTGGCACCTTTGGCCGCGTGCCATTAAGTTCAGGGAAGAAGCCCGGTTGAACGATCTGAAACAGGAGCTGGCGGAAGAAATTGAATTCCGGAAGTTTTTACAGTTTGTGTTTTTCAGGCAGTGGCACGGTCTGAAAGCTTATGCCAACGAAAACGGTGTGGAAATTCTGGGCGATGTGCCTTTGTATGTTTCGGGCGATAGCGCCGATGTGTGGGCGAACACCGATATTTTTGCGCTCGACGAAAACCTGCAACCCACGGAAGTGGGAGGCGTTCCGCCCGATTATTTCTCGGAAACCGGGCAGTTGTGGGGAAACCCTGTTTTTGACTGGGAGCGCCTGCAAAAGCGCGGTTACGACTGGTGGGCCGCGCGGCTGCACTTTAACCTGCGGATGTTTAACCTGGTACGGATCGATCATTTTCGCGGACTGGAGTCATTCTGGTCGGTGCCGGCCGACGAGGAAACAGCCATCAATGGCGAGTGGATTCCGGCGCATGGCCACAACCTGCTGAGTTTGATCAAAAGTCATTTGGGAAAACTGCTGTTTATTGCCGAAGATTTGGGTATTATCACACCCGAAGTGGACAAGCTGCGCGAAGACTTTGGATTGCCTGGAATGAAAGTGCTGCAGTTTGCGTTTACCACTGATGCTGAAAATAAGGATTTGCCACACAATTACGGGAAGAATTTTGTGGTGTACACTGGCACACACGACAACAATACTACGCTTGGCTGGCTGAATGCGTTGGAAGGGGAGGAGAAGCGTTGTGTGAAGCAATACCTGAAAGGCGAAGGCAAGGAAGCTTTGGCGGAGTTGCTGGAAATGGTGCTGGCTTCGGTGGCACGAACTGCGGTGGTTCCCATGCAGGATGTGCTGGAACTGGGCGAAGAAGCCCGGATGAATACGCCCGGAACACCCAGCGGAAACTGGACCTGGCGGTTTCGCTGGAGCGATTTAAAAACCCATCAGAAAAGATGGCTGAGATCATTAACCGGGAAATATAACCGGTAGTACCTGGTTCAAAAAGAAATCTTTTCCAAAGTTTCAAACTTTGGAAAAGTTTATCCTAACAAATTAGGTGCTTACGATGTGATTGTAACCCACGAAAACAGGAAATCATCGCCGGTTTAGCGCATTTGCATAGCTGGAAAACATTACACCCCGGTAAATCGAAATAACCAGGCGCGGAATGCAGAAAAACCAGTGCGGAACGGAATTTACAGGGGACGATCGCATTCCGCTCAGGAAAATTGCATTCCGCTGCGGTTTTATCGTATTCCGCTGCGGGAATTTCCAGTCTGCTTTCGTTTGGCGGCATTTCGCGTTGGAAATTTGTATGTCGATGTTGGTTGGCAGCATTTCGCGATGGTGGGAGCCGCTTCGCTTTGGGATTTTCTTATTTTCCGATGGAATGGATGTGATCGCAACAAAAACTACCACAATACATTTGAATAGATCTCTATGGTCACTAGGAGTCAGGCTGATTACCTTGGTAAAAACTCATTTTTCCCAATGGATTTTTAGGCTACAGGAGGTTTGGATAACGCTGGAAGCCGCTGTTTGCAAGGGATGGCAGGAAGAAGGATCGGACTACGGAATTTGTTTTCCGATACCGGAGGTATCACATGTTTATAGCTTGGACAGAAATGCGTTTGTGCGACTCCGGCCGGAGTCGTATTTGCGATTCATCGTTTTTGCTATCAACATTTGAATCCTCCGGATTCTGTTTATTGCCAATGGCTCGCAGCTCATTTCCGCATTTTCGCAAGGGGTGTTGATTTTCGAATGATGATTAACGATTGTTGATTGCAGAACTTTCAATTCTCGGTGTTTAAAAACTCGCGGCTCGCAGCTCATAGCTTGTGGCTTATTCTAGCATTTCCGCATTGTGGCTGATGGATTGAAGGACTGACGGACTGAATTTTCAATAATCAATAATCAATGTTCAATATCGAATGACTCGCAGCTCGCAGCCCATAGCTCATGGCTTATTCCCGCA
>JBKDZK010000334.1:0-8553 GCA_047971205.1 Draconibacterium sp. | reverse complement strand
TTGAAAATACTGGAATCGCGTACAGTATTAACGATCGGCAGGTATTGCTTACAACAATTAACGATGACTCTGATGCCAAACAACAGAAGAATGTTTCAGGTAAAGTAACTGATTCTTCAGGCTCTCCGCTTCCCGGAGTAACAGTTGTTGTAAAAGGATCTACGCACGGAACAGTAACTAATGGCGATGGGGGATTCTCATTAATAAATGTTCCTGAAAATGGCATTATCGTATTTTCATTTGTTGGTATGAAAACACAAGAAATTCCTGTTTCTGGGAAAATCAATATTGATGTTATTATGACGGAAGATGCTTTTGGGATTGAAGAGGTTGTGGCTGTTGGGTATGGAACCATTAAACGCACTGAAATAACTGGTTCTGTGGCTACAGTAAATACGCAGAATATCGAAAGAATGGCAAACACGACACTGGATAAACGTCTGCAAGGACAAATTGCCGGTTTGAGTATTAGCTCTATTTCAGGAGAACCAGGGGCTGGTACCAATATCAGGATCAGAGGAAATAACTCCATTTCTGCGAGTAATCGTCCTTTGATTGTGATTGATGGTTATCCTATTGAGGATGAGGGGGAAGCTGCAGGTTGGGGTAATAATGGTGTCAACACGGAAATGGCACTAAATCCACTGTCTTTTATTAATCCGAGCGATATTAAATCTGTGGAAGTGCTAAAAGATGCTTCTGCTACAGCGGTTTATGGGTCCAGAGGTGCAAATGGTGTAATAGTTATAACAACTAAAATGGGTGAGAGTGGAAAAACAGAAATTACGCTGAGTACTGAACAGTCAGTAAGCCCGATTCCTGATTATTATGATATGATGATAGGACGTCAGTACAGGGAACGTATAAATTGGTATAACGAATTCATTTCGGGAGGTGAGCCGACTTATTCGGACTCTGCCTTGATAGCTTCCCCTTCTACAGCCTGGTTAGATGAGATTAGCCAGGTTGCTTATTCACAAAAGTACGATTTATCTCTTCGAGGGGGTACCGAACGCTCAAAATATTATGTGAGTGCCAGCTATCTTGATCAAAATGGTGTTATTCTTAATTCCAATTATTTGAGCGGAAACATACGTTCTAACCTGGATATGAAACTAACAGATAAACTTAGTGCCAGTTTAAGTTTTAATTACAACCGTTCCACAGCTCAGCGACGCGCACAATCCAGTTATTCAATTGTGGCGGGAGGTCCTGTTTTTAAAGCACTAATAGCACGACCCGATCTTAAGACGAAGGACGATGAAGGTTTTTTACAAGAAATTGATGATAATGGGAACTACTTTGCCAACCCGTTATCTGAAGCAGAAGATCTGTTTGATTTAACAAACAATGAGAATACGCTAATCAACATGAAGTTACAGTATAAAATAATAGACGGACTTGATTTGGTACTCTCTGGCGGTTCGAATAGCATATCAAGTTTGCGCGAACAGTTTTTTCCATTAAACACTTCAGTTGGTAATATCTCTAATGGTCGAGGAGTATATAACACTACCCATATTAATACTTATCGAATAGAGCCTTATTTAAATTTCAGAAAAAGATTCGGTGGGCATAATTTCAATATCATGTCTGGTCTTACCTACCATAATAACATTAATAAATCAACACTTTATTCAACAAGCAATTTCCCTACCTATGCATTGGGAACAAATGCTATGCAATTGGGAGCAGATATTTTTTTTCGTAATAATTATAAAATAGAACGCACTTTAAAATCAGCCTATTACAGGGCAAATTACAACTATCGGGGACGTTACTTTATAAGTTTAACAGGGCGATATGATGGTTCATCAGTATTGGCGGAGGGTAAAAAATGGAGTTTCTTCCCTGCATTTTCTGCCGGATGGACAATAAGCAATGAAAAATTTATGAAGAATCTTAGTTTACTGGATAACCTGAAATTGAGAGCCAGTTATGGCAGTACAGGTAGCCAGTCGGTAGCACCGTATTCCACAATGACTTTACTCGACAAACAAAATCCCCCATTGAATGGGTCAGAACAATCTGGACAGGGTTTATCCTCAACTTTAGGAAATGGTGCCCTGATGTGGGAGGAGACTACCCAAACAGACATTGGCGCAGATCTCGGATTCTTTGATAGTCGTATTTCATTAGTAATGGATTACTATAAGAAAATTACAGATGGATTGTTGCAAAACCAGCAACTCCCGCCATCATCAGGATTTCTTTCGACAAATGCAAATTTAGGAACTATTGAGAATAAAGGTTTCGAATTTTCCGTACAAGCCAATATTGTTCAAAATAAGGATTTTCAATGGAGTACCGGAATAACATTTAACAACAATAAGACTATCGTTAAAGATTTGGGCTCGCCTGGTGCCATTATTGAAGGAAGAGAATTGATGGCTACGTTTTTTAGTGAACCATCAAACATTATGCAAGAGGGACAACCTTTTGGTGCTTTTAAAGGCTATGTGGTAGAAGGACTTGTACAGGAATCAGATTTCGATGAAGATGGAAATCCAACCTTTGCTACAATGAATGGTGAAAAAGCATTAGGTTCATGGAAATTTGCCGATATTGACTCCAGTGGAGTTATTAATTCATCTGATCGTGTTATAATAGGTGATCCTAATCCTGATTTCACTATAGGTTGGAGCAATACATTCACGTATAAGCGCTTTACGCTTTCTGCAATGGTCTATGGCAGTTTTGGTGCCGATATTTTAAATGCAAATCGAGCATTTAACAACGCCGGTTATTATGGACTCAATGGTAGAGCCGAATGGTGGAACAACAGATGGACTATTGATAACCAACACAACGATCCGCAATATCCATCCTACAATCCGGTAACAAATATTCAGGTGAATGACCAAATGATAGAAGATGGCTCCTTTATTCGCCTAAAAAGCCTGACATTGGCATACGATATTCCCAAACTGAAGAATATCAAGGGGACTCAGGTGTATTTAACGGCAACCAATCTGTTTACTATTACAAACTATTCAGGATTTGATCCGGAGATAAACGCAAAAGGAACAAACAATATTATTCAAAATGTTGATTTGGGAGCATACCCGTTAACCAAAACCTTTACTCTCGGGGTTAAATTAAGCTTCTAAGTGCCTTAATTTTAATTTATTAACAAATGAAAAGAACATATAAAATAAAACAAATAACTGCCTTGTTATTTATTCTTATGCTGGGAGCTTGCGACTTAGAAGAGAATCTTTACTCTAATTTATCTCCTGATAATTACTTTGCAGACGCAAAAAGTGTTGAAACCGGAGTAATAGCAATTTATAAAAAACAAAATGTAATATATGGCGGGACAGATTTTGGTATGCCGCGTTTCACCTTTTTATCTGCTCCGCATGCCACAAGCAGAAATGCTGGATTTCGCATTTATTCTGATTATACGTTTAGTCCTGCCGACATACATTTATTTAGGTTGTGGAGCAATAGCTATAGCGCCATAAACCAGGCTAATATGATTATTAGTAAAATACCTGACGTATCTATGTCTGAAGGAGTAAAAGCAGCTCTAATGGCTGAAGCCAGATTTTTGCGTGCCTACAACTACTTCAATGTAGTCCGCTTATGGGGAGAAGTACCATTTAGTTTGAAAGAAACAAAGACCGAAGCTGACGCTTACGCACCTTTTACACCCGCAGCAACAATTTATGAAAGCCTTCTGGCAGATTTAGCCGATGACATTATCAATGCCCTGCCTGTAACCAGAATTGCCGGAGAAAAGGGCCGTGTAACAAAAACGGCAGCCTTGACATTGAAAGCGAAGATTATGCTTACAATGGCAGGAAAACCACTGGAAGACAATAGCCATTTAAGCGAGGCAGCTGCCATTCTAAATGATTTGTCCATCAACCGAGCAGAATATGATATTGATTTATTGACTGATTATGCAAGTATTTTCGATGTAAACAATAAGTTGAACAAAGAGGTGATCTTTGCGATTCAAAATGATGCTTCGGTAGAAGGGGGTGGAAAGAGTATAACCTTTACCTCTTCGCCGATTCAAGCGCTAACGAGTAAAAATGGGCAAGCACTTTATGCTGTTGACCCTGATTGGTATTATGATAGTTTTATTGATGGAGATAGACGAAAGGATGTGGTCGTTGAGTCTTATTTCAACTATCTCCAGGGTAAAGAAATTTCTTTTGGGCAGAATCCTTATCGACTCGAAGTAACACGTGGTTTAATTCCCTGGAAATATAAAGACCCAAATTGCGTAACCAGTAATGACGGTAGTGCTGATTTTATTATCCTTCGGTTTGCTGATGTCCTGTTAATGCTTGGGGAAGTAGAAAATGAACTAAATGGACCAAGCAATAAAGCTATTAATGCCATAAATGAGGTTTTAGAAAGGGCCAATGCAAACACATTGGATTATAATAATGATCCGGATGGCGTTGCATGGACGAAAGAAAGTCTGCGTGAGTTTATTTTCCAGCAGCGTATGGTTGAACTGTGTTTTGAATTTCACGAGATATTTGATATTCGTCGTTTCGGCAAAGTACAGTGGTCAATCGAAAACAGTATTGACTGCATAGCCAAAGGAATTACTTACGACCTTTCAATGGAGCTCTATCCGATACCAACAAATGAATTGAATGCCAGAGATTAAAGTCTCTGCTTTTACAAATTTAGCTATTACCGAAAAGCTTAAAGAGTAGGTACAAATCTAAATTATATTACGATGAAACGTAGATTTATTTTTTTTATATTGGGATTGTTCATATTTGCTTTTTTAAGTTGTGAAAAAAACAATGAATTAAACCAAGTAGATGAACCAAGTAACCCTTTAACTACTAATGTAAAACTTAAGTCAGGTACAATTAATTATGACTGGTCGTTTGCATATGTTGATAATTTTAATAATGCAAATGTTTCAAATGGGTATGGATTAAATGATAATTTAGGCAACAGACAGTTGCATGGTCCGTGGAAAAACACAACATGGATTAGAAAGGAAGGAACATGGTACAGTAAGCCAATATATACCTGGTTCTCACAGGTTAATCATCCGGTAACGCCAAATGCTCTTTCATTCCATCTAGAACATAGCGCTGTGATGCTTAATCGATTGATACCTTCAGGTTCAAACGGAGGATATCGAGTAAGTTTCATAACTAATCCGGTGAAGAATGATGAAAGTAGCGGTAATTGGGCCTCATTTATGTTAGATGGTAGTGGCAGTAATCGGGGCTATGTATCTCAAACAGAATTTGGATTTCTAATACGCTCAAACGGTAGCGTTAGTGTATTTCAGAATGGGAATAGTAAAACCGTTACGGGCTCAGTAACTCCAGCAGCTGAGTACCAAGTTGTTTTGGATATAAGTACAAATCTGTTAACGGCTACGATTAACGGAACTGTACTAACAGCAACATTGGACGAGCAAGTACCTGCCAATGCATATGCCTATTTGGGTGCATATATCACACCTAATAGCGGCGATGTTTCATGGTTTGATAATTTAGTTATCAATACCCAGAATCATACAGAAGAAAGTCGAATCAAACATTATGGATATTATTGGGCATCTTCAGCAGCTTTTGGTGAACATTTAAGTGAGGTGGAAGATTATACCAATTTCAATTTCATAGCAACAGTAAGTGCATCTACACCAAATACAAAGACCCATGTCTTGCAAGCAAGGTGGCAGTTTTGGGCAGATACAAGTGGAAATCTTAGACCAGAATGGTTAACTCGTTGGAACAATCTTTTGGCGGATATTAATCAGAACATTGATAAAATAAAGGCATTGTATGTTGTTGATGAGCCATTCTGGGCTGTGAATGTGAGTCTTTCCGACTATAACATGGTGTTAAATCAGATTAAATCTGATTTACCTGATTTGCCTATTATTGTAGTTTTTGCATATCCAACAGTGGAAGATTTGCAGGATACCCGGATTGCGAATGCAACAGATAGTCTTGATTGGGTTGGTGCCGACAAATATGTTGGGGTTAATGATTTCTCTGAGGTTGTATCGATGAACAACATTTTGATGAATGACAGACCAGATAATGATGTATTCTTAATTCCTCAAACGCACATTAATCAAAATCAAGCTAGTACCGATGCAGAAGTAGCCGAGATTAATTGGATGTTTTACAATGAAGCCCTTAGGAATAACAGGGTTATTGGGCTATGGAATTTTGGTTTGTGGTCACATCAAAAGCCCGCAGGAGTACCTATAACTCTTGAAGCTCAGGAATTAATTGGTAATGCCATTGTAAATTATTGATACTATCAAAATCATATCTTGTTGGTAATTGAATTTAGTGAATTAACAAGCATTATAAAAATTGATGCTTGTTAGTTCTTAAAGAGATTTAGTATAAAATTAGTAGTAATTGGATTGGGTGTTACAGAGAATAAAATTTAGTAATCCCGGCTTTGGTTGGATAATATTGAAATCATATGAAAAAAAGTGTATTAATTTCCATGTTATTGGCATTGATCGCAATAACATCTTTTTTCTGTAAGTTAAATATTAAATCAGGACAAAATGAAGAACCATTGAATATTGTCTTAATAACTCTCGACGATATGGGCTATAGTACCACTGGGGTGGAAGGCTGTACTGTACCCAATATTACTCCCCATATCGATAAACTGGCATCGGAAGGTATTACCTTTACACGTGGATTTGTAATGTCTCCCATGTGCGGGCCTTCTAGGGCCGCCATACTTTCAGGCAGGTATCCCCATTGCAGCGGTATGATGGGGCATGAAATTATGCCCCCACCACTATGGGAAGAACCGGTGATTAAAACTCCTTCAATTTCTACTTATTTGCACAATAATGGGTATACAACTGGAGCAATATTGAAATTAAGACGTACGAAATACATGAACACCTGGGATACTGAATATAACGAATTCCCTTATGGCGTAGGGTTTCATGATCGTAACCCAAAGTCATTTTATACAAGAACAAAGGACTTTATAAATTCTGCAAAAAAAAGTAATCAACCGTTTTTCCTTTATGCCAATCCAATAGACCCACATCGTCCCTGGGATAATACAAAACAGGAGAAAGCAATGCTTGAAAAATGGAATCCTGACAAAAAATATCCCGAACCCTCAAGAAAATATAATGCAGAAGAGATTGAGGTGCCAGAATTCTTGTTGGATTTGCCCGATATCAGAGAGGCATTAGTGCCCTACTATAACGCATTGAATAGAGGAGATGAGTGTGTGGGAAGCATTTTACAGGCCATTAATGAAAGTGATATGAGAGACAACACATTGGTTATTTTCCTTTCGGATCATGGAATGGGAGCACCGGGAGCCAAGAATACCTTGTATCACGATGGTATACGTACGCCAATCATTATGCGCTGGCCAAAAAAAATCAAGGAAGGGGTAGTTGATGATAAATCAATCGTTTCAGCAATTGATTTAGTCCCTACTATCCTAGATGCAGCAGGGTTACTTTCTCTGGGAGCGATAGAGGGAAAATCTGTAATTGATGTGATACTTGGCAAGTCAGCTCAGACAGAAAGAGAATATGCCTATGCTTCCAGCAACTACCGGTCAAGTTGTACTCCAGAAGAGTTTTTTCCGCATAGAGCCATTATTGATGAATCCTTTTGTTACATATTTAATTCCTATGTAGTACGATCGGAGGGTAAAAAGGCAAAGTATAGCGGATGGATGGATGTTGTAAATTCGAGTTTATCGAAGAGTGAAAAGCTAAAGAACAAAATCGATTACATGGTTTATCGTGCTCCGGAGGAGTTATATGATCTCAAGGAAGATCCAGGGTGTTGGCATAATCTTGCGAAGAATACTGATTATGAAGACAAATTAAAGGAGTACAGAAAGAAACTTCTGAAAGAAATGGAAGATACTGCCGATCCTGAGTTATCATTTTTCAATATGGTTTATAATCAATCATTATCAACCGACAAAAAGTAAAAATTTGTTGATTTTATTGTAAGCTTTAAAACCACCTCCTTTGGTGGTGGTCATGTTTAAATGGCTTTGCATCTAAAATTCTTAACTCGCTTACAGTTCTCACGGTATTCAGCTTACCCCCTGTACCGTATCCAAAAAGAGTAAAGAGGCTGTCTAAAAAGATGACAGCCTCTTTTTTTAGGATCGACATCGTAATAACTCAATGTTATTTAGTCTCAGCAAGAAAACCCCCAAACACCTGTAAAACAACAATTTACCGTTAATAACTCGTTTGAATCTTTTTGGTGTTCCACTTGTTTGTTTTAGTTATTTTACATGTACTCAGGTCGTTAATGGTTTTAGGTGGATTTTCTTCATGTATTCATGCGCAATACCAACCATAATTTTGTCGCTTAACCGGCTCTCGTCCTGCATCGAAAAATCAAGTGAAATATGTGCCACCGGCTTTGCTACTTTGGGTTTCAGCCACCAGGCAAGGCTATATTCAGGCCGATGAAACGCCCATCAGGGTGCTGGACAAAACAAAAAAGGGAAAAACACACAAAGGGTATCACTGGATTTACCATTCCCCGCCGGAGAAAATGGTATACTTCGATTACCAACACGGACGTTCGC